>JBHEMV010000076.1:474-13584 GCA_046262375.1 Pyrinomonadaceae bacterium | reverse complement strand
TTGCTGTTGTCCGGCGCGCCTACACAGGCGGCGCCGGTGGCAATCAGCGAGGTGATCCAAGTGCTTGGCAGCTATCAAAATCCTCCCGAGCTGCGGCTCCGCAGTGTTTCCCAGCACGCGAATTCTCTGGTGGACGAAGGCGTTGGTCCTTCGCCGATAGCTTCGGCTACACAAGAGTCCGCTGCAGGCGTGGTGGCCGATCCCTCGGATACCACCGCGGCAGATACCCCCGCCAGCGACTCAACTGACACTCTTCTGTCAGGTGTGGCTGTGAGCGCCGATCCTCAGGCCGGTGTTGACGTGCTTGATCAGGGAGACGTTGAAGGTACAATATGTGACTGTGGCGAAATCACAGTACCCGGTGGAGGATTTCCAAAGTGGCCCTTGCTCTTCCTGGCGGCAATACCATTCTTTTTCATACGTGGTTGCGACGACTGTGAAGCGCCCACTCCGATACCAACACCAACTCCTACTGAGACGGAAGTGATTCCCGAGCCGGCATCGCTGCTCTTGTTTGGTTCAGGCCTGGCGGCCTTCGGAGCCCGCTTGCGTAGGCGACGCGCCAGAGCGAAACTGGCAGCTCAGGTGCAGACTACGGAGGAGGGCTAATCAAAATGTCGAAAGCAATTCGAAGCACATACATTAAGTACGCCTTCGCAGCGCTGCTCGCGGTTACATTTTGTATGGTTCATCCAGCTTCCACGGTTTATGCGAAGCGGAAACCAGCGAAGTATGGAACAATAAAAATTCTGAGTACGCCCGGCGGCTTGCCTATAGAAGTGGATGGACGGCCTGAGGGTCTAACAAGTACCGATTATCGAGCTTTTGATCGCGATCCGGGTTTGCACACGATCGTAATCACCTTGCCCGACGGTCAAAAATGGAGTCGCGAAATCGATCTTCCCGCTGGTCGCATTAAGTGCGTTGCGCTGAACTATCGCCCGTCGGCACCACCCCCTAAATCTCCCTGCCCGTATCCTGTGAACATCTCTGCTCCTACGCAGGTTAACGAAGGGGAAGTGATAACCTACACGGCGGATGTTGCCTATAACGGCACCTCGCCGCTCAACTATACCTGGACCGTAAGCCCGGGGAACGCGAAGATACTTAGTGGCGCGGGAACTCCCACCATCAGTGTGGACTCGACCGGACTTTCCGGCCAACGCATCACTGCAACTTTAGTGGTCGACGACGGTTCTGGCGATCCCATTTGCCGTCAAACCACCCAGGCTTCAACCCTGGTTTCGGCTACGCCGCCTCGCGAGAATCCTTCGCGGCAATTCGATGTATGCTGCAGTTGCTCCTTTGACGATCAAAAAGCTCGGCTCGACAATCTAGCCGTTGAGTTGCAGAACGATCCGTCAACGACTACCTACATTATCGGATATGGTGGTCGAAGCAGCCGAATGGGCCAGGCAGACTTACTCGGCACACGCGCCCGTGATTACCTGGTTACTCAGAGGGGAATAGATCAGTCTCGCATCGTTGTTCTCAACGGCGGTTTCCGCGAGGAAGATTGTGTTGAATTATGGGTCGTACCAAGTGGAGGTACGCCTCCGGTGCCTACACCTACGGTTCAACCAGGTGATGTTAGACCTGCCACCGGGGCACCCAGGCGGCGCCCGGGACGTAGACGAGGCCTATACGAATAAACTGAAACCTTTAGCACCGAGCAAGCCTAAAGGGAGACAAGACATGTTCTTTGTCTCCCTTTTAGTTTCTTTGAAGCGACCACTACGAAGGGTCTCATCAGTATACTAGGGGTCTCATCAGTACCTTTCATCAAGCACTCATGAAGTTTAGAGTACAAGCTTTAGCTTGCTGCCGGGGAACGGCAGCCTAAAGGCTGGACTCTGAACTTCCGGCTTCAAACTGCACCAGTACCTTTCACAACTAGATTGACGCTAGCCAAGGCTTGTGATAACAATCTTTCCATCCCCCGTGACTGAATCTATTTATTTCCACCTACAACAGGAGGAGTTGCTTCATGGCAGATAACGGTGATGGTGGTGGCAGCGGCAGCACAGGCGTCGTCGCTGTTCTTGTGATCTTCGTGATCATCGTGCTGGTGGTGCTCTTCGCGTTCAGAGGACGTTTGTTTGGTGGCGGCGGTACACAAAAGATAGACGTCAACGTCCAGACGCCGAGTAAATAAAGAGCAACTTCGCCAGAGCTTACAGATTTGGATGAATCGAGGAGCGCTATGTGCTCCTCTTTTCGTTGGTAAATCGTGAATAGTAAATCGTGAATAGTAAATCCTGCGGCCCGTCTTACGTTTTTACCATTTACGATTTACCATTCACGATTTACCGGCTTCATTTACCACTTACTATTCACGATTTACGATTCACGATCTTATGACGGCCCCTAACATAGAAACAATAGTTTCCCTCGCCAAGCGTCGTGGGTTTGTATTCCCCTCTTCGGAAATTTACGGTGGGCTGGGCAGCGCCTGGGACTACGGGCCTCTCGGCGTCGAGCTCTGCAATAACGTAAAACAGGCCTGGTGGCGCTGGATCGTCTACGAGCGCGATGACATTGAAGGACTCGACTCTTCGATTATCCTGAATCGATTGGTATGGAAGTACTCGGGACATGAAGACACGTTTAGTGATCCACTGGTCGATTGTCGGGAATGTAAAAGTCGTTTGCGAGCCGATAAATTGAATGATGGAAAATGCCCAAACTGCGGGTCAAGAGAGCTAACTGAGCCGCGACCATTCAACCTGATGTTTAGAACGCATGTGGGCGCGACCGCCGAGGATGATCCATCGGCGCTTGTTTACCTGCGGCCCGAAACTGCGCAGGGAATCTTCATAAACTTTCTAAACGTGCTGACAACCAGTCGGCGCAAGCTTCCGTTTGGTGTCGCGCAGATCGGGAAATCATTTCGCAATGAAGTAACCCCAGGCAATTTCATTTTTCGCACTCGCGAGTTTGAGCAGATGGAGATGGAATACTTTGTTCGTCCCGGGGAAGATGAACGTGTCCATCAGGAATGGATTGATAACTGTTTCAACTGGTTCACGCGGCTGGGAATCTCGGTGGACAATTTGCGTCTCTACGAGCAACCAAAGGAAGAGTTGGCCCATTACGCGAAACGGACTGTGGACGTGCAGTATCGCTTTTTCCCGGAGCGTGAAGAAGGCGAGCGGCAATGGGATGAACTGATGGGCATTGCTAATCGCACTGATTTCGATCTCCGCACCCATTCTAAAAAGCCGGAGGACGCTGAAGGTAAACGTCTCAATCCGGATTCGACCGAAGATCTTTCTTATTTCGATGAGGCAACAAAGGAGCGGTTCTATCCTTATGTAATAGAGCCGGCTGCTGGGGTAAATCGCACGGTCCTCGCCATTTTGATGGATGCTTACACGGAGAAGACAAACGATAAGGGCGAGAAGCGGGTGATTCTGAAGCTGCGCCCGGAGTTGGCACCGATCAAAGTCGCGGTTTTGCCCCTGGCAAAGAACAAGCCTGAGATCGTCAGCCTGGCACAATCGATCAAGCACTCGCTTCAGCCGACCCTGCGCGCGGTCTATGACGACACCGGCGGCATCGGCAAGCTCTACGCACGCCAGGACGAGATCGGCACGCCCTTCTGCCTGACGGTGGACCATCAATCGCTTGAGGATGACGCCGTAACTGTGCGCGATAGAGATACGTGGGAACAGGAGCGCGTGAAGATTACGGATTTGCAGGAATATTTGAAAAAGAGATTGAACCCTTAAGTCCAAGGTCCAACGTCCAAAGTCATTCAAGGAGTTCAGAGTTCAACCTTTATTAGGTTGTTCGTTGGACACACGCAAGCTAAAGCTTGGACTCTGAACTTCTTGACGACGTTGGACATTGGACGTTGGACATTGGACCTTGGACATTGGACACTAGACGGTGACAAATGCCTGTAGTCAAAAAACGTAACGAGCAAACTGAAACGCGCCTTCTGCTTGAATCCGGCGAACCAGTTGAATTGCCGCCCGCCGAGATTGAGGATCGCGATGTGCTTGTGCAGTTTGATCAGTTTAAGAGGTTCGTTCCTGAATTACTCGAGGAATTACGTGATGGGACTATAGCCGAGCCGGTCGCGGTGATGAATGACGGCTCCACTTTCGCAATCCACGGTGAGACGCGAACTTTTTGGGTAAAACTCTGGCATGCGGCCGGTACTGAGATGACAAAGATCGATCGTGCCCAGATAATCAGCTGTCTACCATCAACTCGCGGCGTTCAAGTCTTAGTTGAATCTCCGGAAGAATAAATCCATCCCACGTTCCACATCCCACGTCCAATGTCCAAAGTCCAATGTCCAAGGTCCAATGTGCGTTGTCGTCAAGGAGTTCAGAGTACAACCTTTAGGTTGCTCGTGCGACACGCAAGCTAAAGCTTGTACTCTGAACTCCTCGACGGCATGGCCCGTTCAGCGTTGGACATCGCAGGTTGGACGTTAGACCTTGGGCATTGGACGTTCATTATTGACATTGGACATTGGACGTTGGACATTGGACTCCGTGTCTCAATTTTCTGAAAAAGTGGTGGCTTTGGCGCGCGCGGTCAGCGATGCAGGGGGTCGAGCCCTGCTTGTAGGTGGATGTGTCCGCGATTCGCTCATTGGCCTTAAACCCAAGGATTGGGATGTTGAGGTCTACGGCATTGAGCCGGCCGACTTACGCACCTTGCTTGATCAATTCGGGCCCGTAAACGTAGTGGGCCAGGCGTTCACTGTCTACAGGCTCGGCGCTGACCTTGACGTCTCACTGCCGCGGCGTGAACGGAAGTCCGGTGTTGGGCATCGCGCTTTTGTCATTGAAGGCGATCCTTCAATGAGCTTTGAACACGCTGCGCGTCGCCGCGATTTCACTGTCAACGCGGTCCTGCAAGATCCAATAACAGCGGAAATCATCGACCCGTTTGGCGGTCAGCAGGACCTGCGAGATAAGAAGTTGCGCGCGGTATCGGCAAATACGTTTGCCGAAGATAGCCTGCGTGTTTTGCGTGCAGCGCAGCTCGCCGCGCGTTTCGAGTTTGATATCGAACCGGAAACGCAGGCGCTCTGCCGCAGCATCGACTTGTCTGATCTTCCCGCCGAGCGCATATGGGGAGAGGTTGAAAAAATGCTGCTGGCAGCGCGTCGACCTTCAATCGGATTGAAGTGGCTTCGCGAACTAACAGCAGTCGACCAATTGTTTCCGGAAATCAAAGCATTAATCGAAGTTCCCCAGGATCCCGAATGGCATCCTGAGGGGGATGTCTATGTACACACTCTACTCGTTACTGATGGCGCTCGTGAGTTGATCGACGACTTGCCTCACGCCAAACAAGTAACGGTAATGCTTGCCGCCGTGGCCCATGATTTCGGCAAACCCGCGATGACAGAGTTTCTCGAAGGCCGATGGCGCTCACGTGGGCACGAGGAAGCAGGTGTGCGGCCGACAGAGAATTTCCTGGATCGGCTGAAGATTCATACTCTTGATGGCTATGACGTTCGTGGGCAAGTGGTTGCGCTCGTGCGCGAACACTTGAAACCCGGCGAGTTCTATAAAAAGCGAGATGAAGTTGGCGATAGTGCATTTCGACGGCTGGCGCGAAAATGTGAATTGAATCTTCTTTATCGCGTTGCCAAAGCAGATTCATTGGGACGCAATGCTGAGTGGGTGCCGCGCGAGCAGTGGTACGACGCCGAAGCACAGGAGTGGTTCATTCGACGTGCGAAGGAGCTCGAAGTCGAGGAACAGCCACCGGCGCCACTCTTGTTAGGCCGCCACTTGCTGGAGATGGGAATGACGCCTGGGCCAAAGGTAGGCGAAATTACGCGCGCAGTTTATGAAATGCAGTTAGACGGACGCGTCAACAGTCTCGATGATGCAAAAAATGCTGCTAGGACGATGCTATCCGCAGATTACACAGATTACACAGATGAGACATAACTGCTGATAAGATCCAGGAGTGCTCAGAAGTCTCACCGAAGACGATCCCAGAACGTACTCAATCATTGGCGCCTCGATGGAAGTTCATCGACAATTAGGTTGTGGGTTTCTGGAACCCGTGTATCAAGAGGCTCTGGCGATAGAGTTTACTCAGCGACAGATCCCATTTCTCCGTGAAGTAAAACTAACGCTCGTTTATAAAGAGCAACCTTTGAAAACCAACTACTGTGCTGACTTCATCTGCTATCATTCGGTTGTTGTCGAGTTGAAAGCCCTATCGCGAATGAGTAGCACCGAGGAAGCACAAGTCATTAACTACCTCAAGGCGACAGGACATGAAGTTGGATTATTTCAATTTCGGGACAAGAAGTCTAGAGCACCGCCGGTTTGTCTTATCTAAATCTGTGTAATCTGCGTAATCTGCGGATTATGGTTTGGGTTCTGTGGTCGTCGAGTTGAAATCCCTCGCACGAACCAGCGGAACGGAGGAAACTCAGGTAATAAATTATTTGAAGGCAACAGGACATGAAGTCGGACTGCTCATCAATTTTGGCACTCGCAGTTTAGAACACCGCCGTCTTGTTTGATCTAAATCTGTGAAATCTGTGTAATCTGCGGATTATGGTTTTGGCTGTTGTTGGGTTACACAATGGATGGTCCCCATGCCCCACACCAATGGCTCGCAGTCCACGGCCACCACGCGGCGACTCTTGAACAAACCCTGCAGCGTGTCTAGTGCTCGAGCATCATTCGCATGTCCAAACACGGGAGTTAGCACTGCGTCATTGGCGATGTAGAAGTTGGCATACGACGCGGGCAGCCGATCGAGCGCGCGGGTTTCAGTGCTGCTTCCGCCGACGACACCCGGCATCGGCAACGTGACAATCTCAAAGGGGCGGCCCTTCACATCAGTCATGGTCCGCAATCGGCTCAGGTTGTCTTGCAGTAATTTGTGGTTAGCATCCTGTGGATCGTCTTCAACGGCGCAGACAATCACATTCGGCGCCACAAAGCGGGCGATGTCGTCAATATGTCCGTCGGTATCGTCGCCGACAATTCCTTCACTGAGCCACAAGACCTTCTCCACTCCCAGATAGTCTTTCAGATAAAGTTCAATCTCGTCCCTGCTCAGTCCAGGATTACGATTTGCGTTCAAAAGACATTGCTCAGTTGTCAGCACACAGCCGGCGCCATTGACGTCAATCGAACCGCCTTCCATCACGATGCCGGGTTCGAACCGCGGAACCTTAAGCAAACTTTCCAAACGCACAGGAATTGAATCGTCCTGCTTTAGCTCTTCATACTTATTTCCCCAGGCGTTAAATATCCAATCATTGTAGGCAAGCCAGTCGTTATCCCCAATGAGAAAGTTTGGACCGTAATCACGAATCCACGAATCGACTGTCGGGATTTGATGGAAGCGGACATTTTCAGCGCCCGGGAAGGTGCAACGTCTGCGCACATCTTGCTCTGTTTCTGCTCCGTCCACCAGCAGATTTACCGTCTCGCCAGGCACGAGCGCCGCCATCATCTTAAGAAAAATCTCTTCAACTTGCGGCACTCGATCGGGCCATGTTTCGGGATCCTTGGGCCATGTCAGCCAGGTAGCACTGTGACGATGCCATTCTGCAGGCATGCGGTAACCGAATTCGGCAGGCGTGGACATTAGAAGTTATTTGCCCGGCGAGGTGTCCAAAAGCCGAGAAGAGAGCGGGGCGTAGAAATCGATACGTCGATCGCGCAGGAATGGCCAGTTTTGCCGCGTCTCCTCAATCTTATTGAGATCGCAGTCGACGACAAGCACCTCTTCTTTATTGGCTGAAGCCTTCGCGATAATGCGTCCAAAAGGGTCGGCTACAAACGACTGCCCCCAGAAATTTAGCTTACCCTCGCGTCCCACTCGGTTTACAACCACGACATAAACTCCATTCGCGATTGCATGCGCGCGTTGAATTGTTTCCCAGGCGGAATGCTGGGCCTGGTTCATCTCTTGCTTTTCGTCGGGCAGCCACCCGATGGCCGTTGGATAGAAGATAAACTGCGCGCCACTCAGAGCGGTCAAGCGAGCGGCCTCGGGAAACCATTGATCCCAGCAGACCAAAGCACCGACACGTGCATACTTTGTCTCGTGAGTTTGGAAGCCCAGATCTCCCGGCGTGAAGTAAAATTTTTCGTAGTAGAGCGGATCATCGGGGATGTGCATCTTGCGATACTTGCCGGCAATCTTTCCCGAAGTGTCAATGATGATAGCTGTGTTGTGGTAGACACCGGCGGCGCGCTTTTCAAAAAGCGAGGCCACGATGACGATCTTTTTCAGCCGCGCGACTGCGCTCAACGCATCACTCGTCGGCCCAGGAATAGTCTCAGCAAGCTTGAAGAGTTCGATATCTTCAGTCTGGCAAAAGTACTGGGAGCGGAAAAGTTCCTGCAAACAAACAATCTGCGCGCCCTTCTTCGCGGCTTCGCCGATCCGGGCGATGGCCTTCCTGAGATTAGCTTCCGGCTTTTGATCGCAGCTCATCTGGATCAAACCGATCTTAACGAGGTTAGACTTCACTTTCTTTGGCATGGGAGAAAGTATAGCGTCCAAAGTCCAACGCCCAAAGTCCCACGTCAGAATCCGACGTCAGAATCCGACGTCCGAAGTCCAATGTCCAAAGTCCAACGTCACAATCGTAGAAGAACCAGCTTTCTCAAGAATAGAATGGACAGACATTGGACTTTGGACTTTGAACATTGGACTAGTTAATATGGCGCGTCATAAACCCAGAAAGGCATCTTGTTGTTATCGACTCACCTTAAAAGTGGGAGCTAATTCTATGAACCAAACAAAATTTGCTTGGCACAAAAGAGTCGCGATTTCTGGTCGTCAAGCGTTCCTATTGGCGATGACAGCATCAGTAGCGATGCTCTTAGTTTCCTCCAGACAAACTACAGCCGCTGACGATCTCAACCGCGCTGTAACGCTGATGGCCAGGATCGGCTCCGCCACCTCGCCAAGCTTTTCGCCCGATGGAAAGCGTGTTGCTTTTGTCTCTAACCTGAATGGCATACCTCAAGTTTGGGTCATGCTGGCCGACGGCGGCTTTCCCACTTTGGTAACGGCTTTTGACGATCCGGTCGGTTTCGTATCGTGGTCTCCGGATGGCGCGTGGCTCGCTCTCAACGTGGCACCTGGTGGGGGCTTCAATGAACAGATTTACGTAGTGCGGCCGGACGGAACGGGCTTGCGAAAACTGACGGAAGGTGGCAAAGAAAACAACTTTCTTGGCGACTGGACCCACGACGGACGCTTTCTGACTTTTTCTTCTAATCGCAGACAGCCCGCCTCGACTGATTCCTACTTGCTCGATGTCGCGACCGGACAAATGAAGATGGTCGCTGAGAATCGGGGGACCGGGGGAATCAGCGACGTCAGTCGCGATGGAAAGTTTGCAGTGGTCTCGCGGCTAATCAATCGAGGCGACAATGATCTCTTTTTGGTAAGTGTGGCAGACAGGAAAGAATGGAAGCTAACGCCACACGAAGGACCCGGCACGTTCTTTGGTGGCACGTTTTCACCTGATGGCAAGGCCATCTATCTGGGCTCCAACAAAGATCGTGATCTGATTGTTTTCGCCCGCGTGAAGTTGAACAGTAATAATGAGCCGGGACTCGTCGAGATTCTCGCCGCTCGAGACGAGGCCGAACTTGGCAATTACGACATTAATGAACAGGGAACTACGGCAGCTCTGATCTGGAACGTTGCCGGGCGCAGCGAGCTGGCTTTCGTCGATCTCAAGACAAACAAGATAACGCCTGGTCCGGTTTTGCCCGCCGAGATAGCTGGTGGTCTGGATTATTCAAATGATGGGCAGCATCTGGCGCTGGTAGCTTCCGGCGCGGCAGCGCCTCCGGACATTTGGGTGCTGGATGTAAAGACCAATCGCTTCGCGAAGATCACAGACAGTCCACACGCTGGAATCAATCTTTCAGAACTCGTTAGGCCCGAGCTTGTTCGCTATCCGGCACACGATGGACTGGAGTTGAGCGGCTGGCTTTATCGGCCCAAGGGTGCGACAACGCCCGGTCCGATCGTGCTCAGCTTTCATGGTGGTCCTGAAGGTCAGGAACGTCCCGGTTTCAGCAGCACTTATCAGGCATTGCTGGCCCAGGGGATTGCCGTCTTTGCGCCCAACGTGCGCGGCTCGTCAGGCTTCGGAAAGAAATTCGTTAACCTCGACAACGGAGCGCTAAGAGAAAACGGCGTGAAGGACATCAAAGCAACGATTGACTACGTGGTTAAGTCGAAGGTGGCTGATCCTAAACGCATTGGAATCATGGGCGGGTCTTATGGCGGCTACATGGTTGCCGCAGGCCTCACTGAATATCCCGATCTTTTCGCTGCGGGTGCTGATCTTTACGGAGTCGTAAATTTCGAAACGTTTTTCAAGAACACTCAACCATGGATGGCTGCGATCTCCAAGATTGAGTACGGAGATCCTGATACGCAGGCCGAGATGCTGCGCCGTCTTTCGCCCATTCATCGCATTGATCAGATCAAGGCCCCAACGATCGTCCTTCACGGCGCCAACGATACTAATGTACCTGTGATTGAGGCCGAGCAGGTAGTTGAAAATCTGAAGAAACGTGGCGTGCCGGTTGAGTATGTACTCTTTCCTGACGAAGGGCATGGATGGCGTAAGATGCCGAACCGTATCCGTTCGACCGTCGAGATAGTGCGCTGGTTTGATAAGTATCTGAAGGCGAATTAGCGAGGAACAAAACTAGATGATTGAGTTTGAGTTGACTGAAGATCATAAAGCGCTGGTGCAAACGGTGCGGGAGTTTGCGCAGAACGAGATTGCGCCTTACATCAAGGAATGGGACGAGAAGCAACACTTCGAACGCAAGGTATTTGACAAGATGGCCGAGTTGAATCTCCTGGGCGTTTGCATTCCTGAAGAGTATGGCGGCGCAGGCTTCGATTACATTTCGCTGGGACTGGTCTGTGAAGAACTTGAAGCGGTTGACACTTTTCTACGCGTGGCGATGTCGGTGCATACCGGCTTAAATTCATTGACACTACTGACCTGGGGCAGTGAAGAGCAGAAACGAAAATATCTTTTGCCGCAGGCAAAGGGTGAAAAGCTCGCTACGTATGGCTTAACTGAACCAGGTGCCGGCTCCGATGTGGTGGGTTCACGATCGACGGCGCGGCGCGATGGCGACGAGTATGTCCTTAACGGCGAGAAGATGTGGATCAGCCTGGCTGATACAGCTGACAACTTCCTTTTTTTCTGCTGGACAGATGAGGAAAAACGCCGGCAGCGCGATCACAGTGGCATGTCATGTTTCACTATTGAGCGCGGCATGAAAGGATTTACCTCAGGAACAATTCACGGAAAGTTGGGAATTCGCGCGGGCAATACAGGATATTTTTCCCTTCAAGACGCGCGCGTGCCGAAAGAGAAGCTTGTTGGCGAAGAAGGCGAAGGATTCAAGATCGCCATGTTTGCTCTCGAGCAGGGACGATACACGGTGGCCGCCGGGGCCACTGGAGTTATTCGAGCCTCGCGTGACGCGTCGGTGGCTTATGCTCTTGAACGCGAAACGTTTGGCACAAAGATCGCAAATCATCAGCTGGTCAAACAAAAGATTGCCGAGATGGAAGCTGATTACCAGATGTCTCACCTGCTCTGGTTACGCGCTGGTTATTTGAAGAACACAGGCCAACCAAATGCACGGGCGACAAGCCTGGCTAAGTGGCAGGCAACAGTTCGCAGCGAGAAAGCTGCATCAATGGCGATTGAGGTTCACGGCGCAAACGGTTACTCAAATGATTATCCAGTCGAGCGCTATCTGCGCAATTGCAAAGCCGCGATCATCTACGAAGGCACACGCGACATTCACACGCTGATGCAAGCCGACTGGGCGTTGGGCTTGAAGAAAGAAAAGCCCGCACGCAGAACCTTGCCGGCCTGGAAGCCCGCCGAATCTCACGATAAAGTTGGCGCGACTAATTAAAGTTACCTTGGTGCTGGTTGAAATCTTGCGATGGGACAGGGGTGGCTCAGGAGACCACACCTTTGCTTTATTGAAACAGACGGCCTCGCACGGCAGGATCAAATTTCAAGTTGAAAAGGCTCTCAGGTTAGGAAGGGGGCCTGGCCCCGCTGCCGCGCCAATAGGATGCTTATGGCTAAAGCTTCCACTTTGGAGTATTGAAAGTCCGAGGTCTGGCGAGTATCAAGAGCGGGGGCATGCCCCCTTCCTGACCCTGAGATGATCCCGTCCCTACTCTACTTGTGACAGGCAAGAATGCCTGTCCTACTTTCTCGCTTCGAAGATGCGGTTGAACGGCGTCTCCGTAGCACGGCGAAACTCCGTGAAGCCGCCGGCAAGCACGACGTCGCGAATTGCTGATTCCGGAGCGACTGCGCCCAGCGCTGGTCCATTCAATGCGAGGGAGTTTGAGGTGCAGCAGAGGGTTGAAGCTCCGGAGAACGTTCGACCAATGATGTTGAAGTTTTCCTCGACGGTATTTCCCGCCATGGGCTCAACAATTAACGCGCTGCCATCTGGCGCCAGGACTTCAGCGGCGCGCTTGCAAGCGCCGACTGGATCACCCATGTCGTGCAGGCAATCAAAGAAGGCCACCATGTCATACTGCTCATCAGGAAATTCGCCCGCATTCGCGACTTCGAATGTGACGCGATCGGAGACGCCGGCGTCCTTAGCCCGCTGTCGCGCGGTCTCGATCGATTTCTCGTGATTGTCAAAGCCCCAGAAACGCGAATTGGGATAAGCCTGGGCCATTATGATAGTTGAAGAACCGTGACCGCAGCCGATGTCCGCGACTTTGCCACCGGCCTTTAGCTTTTCTTCGATGCCTGTGAGTGACGGAACCCACGAGGCAATCAAGTGGGCGGCATATCCGGGACGGAAGAATCGCTCTGTGCCGACGAACAGATCCGGATCGTGGTCACCCCACAGCATGCCGCCACCATTCTTAAACGCGTCTTCGATTCGAGAGACTGCATGCGTCATAGCTTTGATCACGTAAAAGCCGCCACCGACGTAGAAGGGACTATTTTCGTCGGCGAGCGCCACTGCCTGCTCGGGAGGTAGTGAATAACGTCCGCTCGCAGCATCGTAGTCCACGTATCCACTGGCCGCCTGATTGATGAGCCACTCACGCACGTAT
>JBHEMV010000076.1:0-464 GCA_046262375.1 Pyrinomonadaceae bacterium | reverse complement strand
GCCAGCGCTTTGTATAGTCCCAATTTCTGTCCAATATAAACCAAAGAGGAACTCAAAGCCGCGCCAAAATCTCCAACTACTTTACCCAAAAACTCATTCATCTTATCTTCATTGATCGTTCTTTGCTGAAAAGCGGTTGACATAAAAACCTCCTGGGCCAGGATTTAAAGGGAGCGGGTTGTTATTACGGCTGATTCTTAACGCCAGGCAGACATGCAAGTCAAGCAAGCATTAACTATTAACGGTTCACTCCTGCGGTAGTAATCCAAGCGGTGGGAAATTTGTCGGACCATTAACGTTGCCTGGACGTCATTTTACGCGTCCTTCGAACCTACAATTTCCCGGCCTGCTCTGTTAGTATGATTGCGCACTTCCTAAAATGCGAATGCTCCAGCGCGTGACGCCGTTCGCAACAAAATTCCGGATTCAGGAGACCTGAAAGAGATGGGCCATGAGTTAAAGAC
>JBHEMV010000075.1:13619-13950 GCA_046262375.1 Pyrinomonadaceae bacterium | reverse complement strand
GTAGTATAGAGTTCAAGCTTTAGCTTGCTTCTTGGGAAACACACAACCTGAAGGTTGAACTCTAAACTGCTTGGACGATTCGACGTTGGACATTGGACGTTGGACATTGGACGTTGGACATTGGACTAATCGTTGAGCCAACCGCCGACGGCGGAGTCCTTAACAACGATAGTTTGTGAGCGTTCGGGGCCGGTTGAGACCAACCCGATCTCCACCCCGATTTTCTCCGAAAGAAATTCGACATAACGTCGCGCCTTCGCGGGAAGGGAACTCATCTCTGTCGTTCCTACCGTAGACGTCTGCCATCCGGGTAGGGTTTCGTAGATGGGTT
>JBHEMV010000075.1:0-13609 GCA_046262375.1 Pyrinomonadaceae bacterium | reverse complement strand
GTCCTGCGACACGGCAGGAAAAGATTCGCAGACGCGCCCGTCGAGTTTGTATCCTGTGCAGACCTTTATTTCTTCAAGCGCGTCAAGAACATCCAATTTCGTCAGGGCCACCGAGGTAAAACCGTTAATCTCGGCTGCATAACGAGTTGCGAAAGCATCAAACCAGCCACAGCGGCGAGGCCGGCCTGTCGACGCGCCATACTCGCGGCCACGTTCGCGAATAAGTTGGCCCAGCTCAGCTTCGCCTTCCAACATTTCGGTTGGGAAAGGACCCTCGCCGACGCGCGTTGTGTAAGTACGCACGATGCCCAACACTCCCGTAAGACGATTGGGCGCCAAGCCCGTACCAATAATTGCCCCACCGGCGATCGTGCTCGACGACGTGACGAATGGGTAGGTTCCATGGTCCACGTCGAGGAGGGTAGCCTGCGCGCCCTCCAGCAGGATAGATCGGCCTTGTACAGCAGCAACATTCAGAAAGTGAGTCGTATCGCTGATGAAAGCGCCCAGTCGTTCGGTGAGACGCGACATTTCTTCAAAGATTTCTTCCGCGTCCAGTTTCTCGCCGCCATAAGCCTCAATGATGCGGTTGGCATCTTCGAGATTCCGTTCAATGCGAGAGCGCAAAACGTCGGGGACGAGCGCATCCGCGGTTCGTATGCCACGGCGACCCGCCTTGTCTTCATAAGCTGGTCCAATCCCGCGCAGTGTTGTGCCCACTTTTTCGTTGCCGAGCCGCTCTTCACTCGTATGATCCAAAGCGCGGTGGTAGGGAAAGATTAAATGAGCGCGCGAGCTGATCTTAACCCGCTCCGGAGAAACCTCGATGCCCTGGGCCATCAAGCGATCGGCCTCTTCAAAAAACGCTTTCGGGTCGATTACCATGCCATTGCCAAGCACGCACGTTTTACCGCGGTGAACAATTCCCGATGGCAGCAGATGCAAGACGAACGACTGGTCGCCAACCTGCACCGAATGCCCGGCGTTATGTCCCCCCTGGTAGCGCGCTACAATATCGAAATGCTCGGCTAAGAGGTCAACAATCTTGCCTTTGCCTTCATCCCCCCATTGGGCGCCTATGACAACAATGATTTTGGACATGGAAGAGAAGTAAGGAGCAAACAGCAGACAGCAAACAGCAAACAGCAGACAGCAGACGGTAAAGAGCAGTCAGCTCCTATCGAACCCTGTGCGTCATCCTCAAGTTCAATGAGGCTCGACGAGCTATGCATCCGACTCCGGCTGTCTGCTGTTTGCTCTTCAGCCTCGACGGCGAGCAATGTAATCCGGCTGTTCGCTGTTTGCTGTCTGCTGTTTGCCGTTTACTGTTCTAGGCGGTGGCTGCCCCGGCAACGTGTTTATCAATCATTCGTGAAATTGCTTCCTTGGAAGTGGCGCCCACGACACGTTCCTCCTCTTTGCCGCCCTTGAACAGAATCAAAGTGGGAATTCCTTTTATCCCGTAGCGCTGTGAGATAGAGGGATTGTCGTCGACGTTTACCTTCACTACGCGCGCGTTGGCCCCATATTTTTCTGCGACCGCGTCAACGGTAGGCGCCAGCATTCTACAAGGCGCACACCATGCGGCCCAGAAGTCTACCAGCACAGGCTTGTCTGACTGCAACACGTCCTTTTCAAAACTGCTATCACTCACTTCAGTTACATTGTCGCTCATTAGTTCTCCCTTTATCCGATATTAGTAAACAGCAAACAGCAAACAGCAAACAGCACCAGTCACCTAATGAGATCGGAGGCTCCTATTTTAAAGTACAACATCCCCAAGGTTAACAATCTGCGCAAAACATTAACAACCTGGCGCGAAACATTTAGGCTTCCTAAGGTAAGCTGGTACTGCTAAATGACAAATGAAAACTGATAAATGATAAATGGAAAATCTTCTGGTTCGCGATTGCTGTTACCTGTTTGCTGTTTGCTGTTTACTGTATAACCCAATTATTTCCTGGTAGAGACCGATATATTTCTGAGCGGCGGCCTCCCATGAATTGTCCATGGACATGCCGTTCAATTGCATTTTCTGCCATAGGTTGGGCTTGCTATAAAAGTAAAGTGCTTCGCGTATTTTTTCAAGCAACGCGGCCCCATTATACTCACGAAACTTGAAACCATTCCCCCTACCTTGCGACGCAGCGAAATCCTCCACGGTGTCGTCCAACCCGCCAGTGGCTCGCACAATCGGTACGGTGCCATAACGCATACTGTACATCTGGTTGAGTCCGCACGGTTCGTAATACGATGGCATGATGAACATGTCTGCTCCAGCCTCGATCTGATGAGCCAGGGGCTCGCCGGCATAACCCTTGTAAATTCCCACTCGTGCCCGCGCGCTGTCGTGCCAACGCTGGAGAAAGTCCTCGTACTCCTTTGCGCCGGCGCCGAGTGCGATAAAAAAGGAGCCTGTCTGGAGAATGGACGCAGCGATTTGGCGGATCAGATCGTAACCCTTCTGCGAAACCAACCTTGAGATGATGGCAATGATTGGGCGCTCCAGCTCTTCAGGCAAGCTGAATCTCCTTAATAAATCGCGCTTGCACTCCCGCTTGCCGCTTAAATCTTCGGGTGAAAAGTTGGCCGCTATGTGCGGATCGGTTTCTGGATTCCAAAGTTCGTAATCCACGCCGTTAGTAATTCCCGCCAGCCTGTCGCGACGCGCGCGAAGTAGCCAATCGAGGCCGGAACCTTGCTCTGGTGTCTGGATTTCCTCAGCATACCTGCGACTCACGGTGGATAACGCATTGGCCGCGATGAGCCCGGCTTTCAGGGCTGAAGCCGCGCCTTTGAGCATGAAGTCGTTTTTGTCCGGAGGGTCTCCGAAGCCGAGCCACCATAAATCGCCGGGGTCGAATGCACCTTGATACGCAAGATTGTGAATCGAAAAAAGTGTCCTGGTGTTTCGAAAGAAGTCTTCGTAGCGGCGACGCGCGCGAAGCTCCATCATTGCAAATCCACAAGGCCAATCATTGCCATGAACAATGTCAGGTTGCCAATCGAGATGTTTGGCCAACGCCAACGCAGCGCGCGAGAAAAATGCAAACCGCTCATGATCGTTGGGATAACCATAGATGGCAGGCTTTGCAAAATACTCGGGCGCGTCAATCAGATAAGCGGGAGCTCCCGCCACATTGCTCTGATAGACACGCGTCGGTCTAATTTGTCCGCGCCACTGAACCGGGATATTTTCTGTAACTGAACCATCGATAAGTTTGTTTTCGACCTGTTGATAGAGCGGAAGGAACACACGTGCATCCACTCCTTGTTTGCCAAGCGCCTTTGGGAGCGCGCCGGCAACGTCGGCTAGTCCGCCCGTTTTGGCAAAGGGCACAACTTCAGACGAAAGAATGGCTACACGCATGGGAAGAAGGATGAATTATGAATGATGAAGGATGAAAAGCAAGCATGAAGGCGGAAGGAGGTAGTGCGTCAGTTTGATGTCCGATAAGCTTTTAGCTTGCCGTTGCGCTGCGACAAACTGAAGTTTATCGGACACTGTCAGCGAAACTGACCCACTACGCGGAAGGATGAAGGATGAAGAATTCAATTTGACAGGTGCCAAGTTGTGGAGTGCTGTGGCCTGTCGACCGTTTAGAAAGGGCACTTGTGCCCCCGCGTGAGGCAGACAAGTCTGCTTTCTAAACGATCCGGAGTGTTTCTCTTTCTGCGCGCGCCCTTTTAGATGCCCGCTATGGTCGGCTGCAACCTGTCGCAGTCTGTGCAGACTAAACTCGCTGCGGCAATCGGCGTCAAGCCGCCTCAAAAGTGGTCACAGACCGTTCACGAAGAGAAGCGGAAGGGTGAAAGATTATTCATCCTTCATCTTTCCGCCTTCATCCTTCGTTGGCTGCGCCGGCTTTAGCTTTGCATGGAAGCGAGGAACTCTGCGTTTGATTTGGCCTTCTCCAGACGCTCAAGCACCACTTCCATCTGTTCGACGGGAGATAGCGGATTCAATACGCGGCGCATAACCCAGATGCGGTTCAGATCTTCTTTGCTCAACAGCAGTTCTTCCTTGCGCGTGCCTGAACGCTGCAAGTCGATGGCGGGGAAGAGTCGCTTGTCGCTGAGCCGGCGATCCAGGTGGATTTCCGAATTGCCGGTGCCTTTAAACTCTTCAAAAATAACATCGTCCATTCGTGAGCCGGTGTCGATAAGAGCGGTGGCGATGATGGTCAGTGATCCGCCCTCTTCAATGTTGCGAGCCGCGCCAAAGAATCGTTTTGGGCGTTGCAACGCATTTGAATCAATACCGCCGGAGAGAATCTTGCCGCTTGGAGGCACAACGGCGTTATGGGCGCGCGCTAAGCGCGTGATGGAATCAAGCAGGATAACAACATCGCGTTTATGCTCCACCAACCGCTTGGCCTTCTCAATCACCATGTCGGCAACCTGCACGTGTCGAGTGGGCGGTTCGTCAAACGTCGACGAAATCACTTCACCATTCACCGAACGCTGCATGTCCGTAACTTCTTCAGGACGTTCGTCGATCAGCAAAACAATGAGCGTCACTTCCGGATGATTCTGGGTAACTGAATTAGCAATGGTTTGGAGCAGCATCGTCTTGCCGGTGCGCGGAGGAGCAACGATCAAGCCACGCTGGCCCTTTCCGAGTGGCGTAACCAGGTCAATAACCCTGGCTGAAAGGTTCTCCTGGGTGACCTCCATTTTCAACATTTCATCCGGGTACAAGGGTGTGAGATTGTCGAAGAAAACCTTCTCGCGCGCCTGATCAGGCGATTCGAAATTTATTGCTTCAACCTTAATGAGAGCAAAATAGCGTTCGCCTTCCTTGGGTGGTCGAATCTGTCCGCTAACGGTGTCGCCCGTTCGGAGGTCAAACTTGCGTATCTGCGAAGGTGAGACGTAAATGTCATCCGGACCCGGCAGGTAGTTGTATTCAGGCGCGCGCAGAAAACCGAAACCATCCGGCAGAGTTTCCAGTACACCTTCAGAAAAAATCAGACCGCTCTTCTCGGTTTGCGCCGCAAGCACTTTAAATATCAGCTCCTGCTTGCGCATCCCGGTGGCACCTGGGACGTCCATGCCTTTGGCTATACTGGTCAGCTTGGAAATGGACATCTCCTTCAGGTCGGCGAGGTTTAGAAAACCTTCCGCCCCGAAGTCCCTGCCATCCCTGCTTTCCTTTTCTGGCGCTTCGGCAGTCGCGACAGTTGCGCCGCCATTATCTTCGTTACCGTCGTCGTTATTCGCGCCGGAAGCGCGTGAACGTGTTCTCTGTGGCATATCATTCATTCCTAAATGTTTTTTCTTAAGGGGCTGCCGATGACACTAGCGACCAACTTCGTTTTGGAGTCTTGGAGGTTGAGAAACGGGAAAAGGTTGCGGAGCTAACAAACAGTCCAGAGCGGGCTCGCCGAGCCCGGCCGTCATTCGCGAGGCCACCACACGATTCCATTCAAAAACGTTAAGCAATTTACCTCGATGTCGAGTGGGTCAACAATAATAATTTGATGCGATGCGACCCGCCATGCGTGGTCTGGAAAAACTCAGGTTAACAAAGGGGCTTTGAGAATTTGTAATTCGACGCTCGACGTTAATTTCGGGAGCTAGTCTACTCTTCCAAAATGTCTAATCAAGGTCAGGGTGACTGAAATCAGTTAATGCGCCCTCGATTGCCCGCCAAACTTCATCCCGGCCGCGTCCCGTCTTAGCGGAAAAAGGGATTACGCGATCCTCACTAAACATGAGTTTGATGCGTCCCAAACTCGCTTTCAACTCGTTGTTGGATAGCTTATCGGATTTCGTGGCAACTATTAATCGTGACTTTGCGCTATGGTCAAGCCACTCGTGAAGCTGCAAATCCAATTCTGTGGGTTCGTGGCGCGAGTCTACGATGTGAATTGATAACACAAGCTGCGCCCGCTTGGCAAGGTAGCTCGTAACCATCTCACCCCAGGTGGATTTTATCGCTTTCGGTACGCGAGCATAACCGAACCCGGGAAGATCGACAAACCGAAATCGCTGGTTGATCAGAAAAAAATTAAGCGATTGAGTCCTGCCAGGAGTGGACGATGTGCGCGCAAGACCGCGGACTGCGAGCAGCGAGTTAATCAAGCTCGATTTCCCGACATTCGAGCGGCCCATGAATGCGATTTCGGGTAGCGCCCCGCCTGGCCAATCCGCAGCCTTGAAGCTACTCTTCAGGAATTCGGCACTCGTGACCTTCATGCTTCAGAACAAGCAAGGCGCTGCCACAACGTCCCTGCTGCAGACTCAGCTTACCCCTGTCGCAGCCTGGGCTTTCGCAGCTCGCTCGGCGCGCATTTCTCCGAATTTCTTCATGCGCTCCCTCATGGCAGTTATTCGTTCCTCGGAGTTTGGCATCCGTTTCACCAACGCTTCGAGGTTGCGCAGGAAATCAGGCGCGCCCATCATCGCGCGCACGTCCTCAATAACCGGTTCGATTTTCGCGTAAACAAACACGTGTTCGCCATTAGTTTCGTTGAATAACTGCTCGTCGATGGCGCCGTTGTTAACCAATGCGGCGGCCATATCCCAGTAGGAAACTACCATGCGGTAGTAGCCGCTTTGCTCGCTCATCAACGCTTCCAGGACGTCCTGAATAGTCGTAGGGTTGAAGGTGAAGAACCAGTTACGGGCTTCGCGCATCACGGGTTCGCGCCGAAGGTCATAAAGCTTCAGAATTAATTCTGCTTCCTGATGTTTGCTCATTTGTTGTCTCCTTAGGGGTTAAATGGAATTTCTGGCGTTAGGCTGCGCATGCATAGTCTACTTTGAAGCTTGTCGCCGAGGCCTAGCCTCGACTTTTCAGACTGAATCGGAAAGCCGCAGGCTTTCCGCAAAGGGAGCGGCCAAGCCGTGAATGGTCGAGCGATTGAAGTGGAGCGCCGTTTAGTAGTTGAAAACCGGATTAACTTGTTTGAATGCCTTGCGAAGGTGGCTCTGTAGTCCACAGCGGTGGCGCCTTGGCTTCGTCTGTGGCTGCGGCATCAGTCGGACAGGCTTCCTCAAGCGCGAGCGCCAACACTTCATCAATCGTTTCTACAAGATTGATGCAGAGCGCATTGCGAACTTCCTCAGGAACCTCCGGCAAATCCTTCTCGTTGTCTTTAGGCAGAATGATCGTGTCAATCCCAAAACGATGAGCCGCCAGCAGCTTCTCTTTTACGCCCCCTATCGGCAGGACGCGGCCTCGCAGGGTTATCTCTCCCGTCATCGCCACATTCTTGCGGACAGGGGCGCGAGTAAGCGCCGATGCCATTGCGGTGGCCATTGTAATGCCAGCCGACGGGCCGTCCTTGGGAATCGCGCCTTCGGGAATATGGATGTGGAGATCGCGCTTGCGTATGATGTCAATGCTCATACCGAGACGCTCCGCGCGAGCTTTAATGCATGTCAATGCCGCCTGAGCAGATTCCTGCATCACGTCACCCAGTTTGCCGGTAAGCATTACACCGCCACGCCCTTTGGTAAGCGTTGCCTCAATCTGCAAGACTTCGCCACCGATCTCAGTCCAGGCCAGACCGGTTGCCAGGCCAACTTCGCTTTCAGCCGCAACGCCTTGCTGGCGAAACTTGATCGGCCCCAGCATATCGCGCACGCGCGAGGCATCTATAGTGTCCTTGAAATCCTCAGCCACGTTTTCTGAGACGAACCGGCGGGCTAGCTTGCGACAACAAGATCCAATTTCGCGCTCGAGATTGCGCACGCCGGCTTCACGCGTGAAGTGGCGAATGATTTCGAGCAGGCCTTCGTCGGTAAAATCAAGCTGCGCAGGCTTTAAACCGTTGGCCTCAGCCTGCTTCGGAACTAAATGGCGACTGGCGATTTCCAGCTTCTCGCGCTCGGTGTAACCGGAAAGTCGCAAAATTTCCAGACGGTCCTGCAATGCCGGCGGTATCGTGTGGAGCACGTTCGAAGTTGCGATGAAGAACACCTTTGAGAGATCGTATTCGACGTCGAGATAGTGGTCCTGGAACGTGTGGTTCTGTTCCGGATCGAGCACCTCCAGAAGCGCCGAACTGGGATCGCCGCGGAAATCGGCGCCAAGCTTGTCAACTTCGTCGAGCAAGAGCACGGGATTCACCGTTCCCGCCTTTTTCATCATCTGAATTATCTGGCCGGGGAGGGCTCCAATATAAGTGCGACGATGGCCACGTATTTCGGCTTCATCACGCACGCCGCCGAGCGACAAGCGAACAAACTTGCGTCCAGTGGCACGAGCAATGGATTTGCCCAGGCTTGTCTTGCCAACTCCCGGTGGACCAACAAAACAGAGAATCGACCCCTTGGGGTTCTTTACCAGTTGGCGTACGGCGAGGTACTCGAGGATCCGTTCCTTAATCTTTTCTAAACCGAAATGATCTTCGTTGAGAACTTCTTCAGCTTTCGCCAGGTCCTTAATTTCTTTTGATTTCTGTTTCCAGGGTACGCTGACCAACCAATCGATATAAGTGCGCGAAACAGTTCCTTCAGCAGACATTGGTGGCATGGCCTCGAGACGATGCAGCTCTTGCATCGCTTTCTGTTTGGCCTCTTCGCTCATGCCGACTTCTTCGATCTTCTTCTTCAGATCTTCAAGCTCAGCTTTTTCGTCCTTACGGCCCAGCTCTTTGTGAATCGCCTTAATCTGCTCGTTGAGGTAATACTCCTTTTGCGCCTTTTCCATCTGGCGCTTAACGCGGGTTTGAATTGAGCGATCAAGTTGGCGCTTTTCAATTTCAAGCTCCAACAACTCAATTAGACGTTGTAGCCGGGCCTGGGATGAAAACAGTTCGAGCAGACCCTGCTTGTCTTCGACTGTGATGCGTAACTGAGAAGCGAGCGCATCGGCGAGATGCGAAGGGTTCTGATTACGAAGGGCAGTTTGCAGCGCATCAGTCTGACTTTCCGGCGCGAGACGGAGGTGCTGTTCTACGAGTTGGCCGATTTTTAGAACTTGTGTGTCGAGGCGAGTACCTTCTTCATTAACAACCGGTGCACGTTTCACGAGCGCCATGAAAGCGCCATCCGTGTTTTCCACACGCACCGTTGTTGCTCGTTCGCGCCCTTCCACTACCACTTTGATTTGGCCGTTGTCCTGCTTTTGCGATTGAAGAATGCGGCCAAGAGTTCCTACGCCGTAAATCTGTTCGGGCGACGGCTCGTCAATGGTGGCGTCGTGTTGCGTAGCCAGGAAGATCGTACGGTCAGCGGCAAGAGCTTGCTCAAGGGCACGCACAGAGCCTTGCCGGCCTATCTTAAAAGCGACTTTTGTGAAGGGAAAAATGACAACGTCACGAATGGGGACCATCGGGTACCAGGCGACGTCAGCAGGAGCACGATCTGAATATTCTTCCATAATTTCCAACTAAATTTATTCAACCCGGCTTTTGTGCAAGAAGGGCGAGCCGCCCAAAGTGCCGTCTCGCCCCTATGCAAAGACGCCCAATTGTAAAGCATTTCCTACGGACGCGCCACTTGCAAATAATCTGGGCTAAGCGGGAGCGATATTGCTGCAGTTTGAATGCTAAACCTAACGTTTCGGATAAAACGGGCAACGGGCAACCCCACACATTGACTTAGCTTCACATTTGCAATATCACTAGTTCCTTTAGCGAACTGAGTAAGGAGATCATACATGTTTGCTTCTCTGCCTCGATTGGTGACACTCATACTATTGTTGACTTTTCTGTCCCTCAGCACCGGTTCGGCCTCTGCTCAGGATCTCCCTGGAGGAGCATCGATTGTCTTCATCCAGCATCCGAGGAACCCCCTGGTTCGTCCGAGGAGGGAACACTCAAACACTCAGCGGAGCGGCCAGTCAACTCCGGCGTCCGGGCGAACCGATGGGAATGAGGCGGCCCGGGTAACACGGGAAACGGATGCAGTAGAAGATGCCCTCGCTCTTGGGAATTCTGCGCGGGAGACAAAACCCCCGCGATATAAGGATTCCGAAAGAGCATACAAATTGGCTGCGAAACTCAAGCCGAAAGATCCGAGGCCTTATATAGGACTGGCTAACATTTGGTATGACCAAAAACACTACGAAGAGGCAGCGCAGATGTATCGACGAGCTGCTCTGCTGTCAAGGTCGAATAAGATTGTGCTCGAACCAGACTTTAACAAGCGTTCCGGACGTGGAGGCCTGGGGTCAGTTACCACCACAGCCCTTGATTCCAGCCGACCGGTACGACCGTCCGTTACCGCAATCGCAGTGCAGACCGGAGCGTTACACGCATATTTAGGCAATGCGCTACTTCAGCGGAAGAAGTTTTCCGAGGCCGAAATTGAACTGAAGAATGCGACGCTTGAGGATCCTGATAATGCTGAGTGGCAGGCTCTTTTAGGATACAGTTTGTTCAAGCAGAAGAGGTATGCAGAGGCCTCGCAGGCACTAAGGGCCGCGGTGATACTCGCGCCGGACGATGCAAGTTACAAAGAAATTTTAAAGGAATCGGAAAGCCGGGAAAAACTGCAGGCCGTTCGCTGAACGACTGTTGTTATTGGACGGTTGATCGGAACTGGGAGTATACCTACGCAGCTGCGCCGTCGATGCCTGTCAGGCCCTCACCAGGAATGGCGCGGCGCCGCTCCACCATTTCACTGGTAATTACAAACTCCTTCACTCTTTTCTGTGAAGGCAGGGTGTACATCGCATCCAAAAGCAGCTCTTCGAGAATCATCATTAGCCCGCGCGCCCCGACTTTGCGTTCGACGGCCTGTTTGGCGACCGACTTCAACGCATCTTCTGTGAACTTCAGCTTCACGTTGTCGAAGTCAAACTTCTTTTGATACTGCTTGACGAGCGCATTCTTTGGTTCCGTCAGAATCTTAATCAGTGCTCCTTCATCGAGTTCGTGGAGCACACCACACACCGGCAGCCTTCCTACAAACTCCGGAATCAGTCCAAATCTGATTAGATCCTCAGGCTGCACCTGGGCGAGCGCCTCGGCATGACGATGACGGCCGGTCTTAACTTCTGCCTGGAACCCGAGTGACTTATTACGTAGTCGACGGCCAATTACTTTTTCAAGACCAACGAACGCTCCCCCGCAAAGGAACAAAATGTTCGACGTGTCGATTGGAAAAAACTCCTGATGCGGATGTTTGCGCCCACCCTGCGGTGGAACGTTCGCAATAGTCCCTTCGAGAATCTTCAACAAGGCCTGTTGCACGCCCTCGCCGGAAACGTCTCGCGTAATCGAAGGGTTCTCATCTTTGCGGCAAATCTTGTCGATCTCATCAATGTAGATGATGCCCTGCTGGGCGCGTTCCACATCACCATTTGCGGCTTGCAGGAGTTTCAGGATGATGTTTTCTACGTCTTCACCAACGTATCCGGCTTCAGTAAGGGTGGTGGCATCAACGATCGTGAAAGGCACGCTGAGCATGCGCGCAAGCGTCTGCGCGAGGAGTGTCTTGCCGGTACCGGTTGGTCCAATCAGTAGGATATTGGCTTTTTGAATCTCAACTTCCGAACGTCTGCGTCCCAGCTCGATTCGCTTGTAGTGCTGGTAGACAGCCACGGCGAGTCGCTTCTTGGTCTCGTCTTGTCCGATCACATACTCGTCAAGGAAGCTTTTGATCTCCCCGGGCTTTGGCAGTGGCGGCCGCGTGGCTACGGATTCAGCCTGCTGATCGTCGGTGATGATCTCGTTGCAGATGTCAATGCACTCATTGCAGATGTAGACAGTTGGACCGGCAATGAGTTTTTTAACTTCATTCTGCGACTTACCACAAAATGAACAGCGAAGCGTGTCGTCGGTTCGTCTAACCATATCTGTAGGGGATCTCCTTGAGTTTCGATCGAACCAGTCTACTTAGTAATAGCCGCGGAATTGCTGGAAAGGTCGGGGTTCGTAACCATCTCACGATAGCGCTCAACGCACTCGTTACAGATAAAAGCGCTTTTACCGATCATTTGTTTTGGAACTCCGGGAGCGCGCTGCGGCGTTCCGGTAACGATGTTTGCCACCTCGCCTTTTGAGCGACCGCAAAAAGAGCAGCAAAATCCGCGGGCCTTCATTTTTGCAATCATGGGAGCGTCTTCTCCAGGTCGAGCGCCCTATTCGCGGTGCGCGATTACTTCATCTATTAAACCATATTCCTTGGCCTGGGCGGCAGACATTATTTTGTCGCGTTCGACATCCCGCTCCACAGTGTCAAAATCCTGGCCTGTGTGCTTGGCGATAATCTGGGAGGTCAGTTCGCGCATACGCAGGATCTCCTCGGCCTGGATGCGAATATCGGTCGCCTGACCCTGGGATCCGCCCGTGGGCTGGTGAATGAGTATGCGAGAATTGGGCAATGCGAAACGCTTGCCCTTGGCTCCCGCCGCCAGAAGGAGCGCTCCCATCGAGGCACACTGGCCCACGCAAATCGTGGTTACATCCGGCCGAATGAACTGCATGGTGTCATACACGGCCATGCCCGCAGTGATCGAACCGCCCGGTGAATTGATGTAGATATTGATATCTTTCTCAGGATCCTCGGCTTCAAGGAAAAGAAGCTGGGCGACGATCAGGTTGGCAATTTGATCGTCGATCGGGGTGCCTAAAAAAATAATATTGTCTTTAAGAAGTCGCGAGTAAATATCGAAAGCGCGTTCGCCGCGCGACGTTTGCTCGACGACCATCGGGACTAGGGCCATATTTTCGTTAACCTCGCTCAACAACTAAGACAAAAGGATGAAAGATGAAGTATGAAGGATGAAAAAGTTTGGAGGCGGCCTCTTCCCTTAGTTCATCCTTCAACCCTCATCCTTCATCCTTTCTTCGTGCCACTCTTCATCTACCACTCGGGCGTTTTCAACCAAAAGATCCAGCGCTTTGCGGTTGCGCAATCTGTTCGCGATGCTACGTTCGCCCCCTTCCTTTGTCAAGACGCTGCGCACCTGCTCTATTGGTTGTTGTGAGCCTCTCGCGATCGTTTCGATCTCCGCCTCGACTTCTTCATTTGCGATCTCAATCTTTTCTTCTTGAGCAATACGCTCGAGCAGCATCGAGCCACGCACATCTGCCTCGGCCTGGACCTTCAACTCTGCGCGCGCGCCCTCCCAATTTATCTCCTGATTGCGTGGATCGACACCTCTTTCCATCATGTCTCGAACCACACTCTCCAGACGATAGCTGGTCTGATGATCGATCAAACTTTGCGGCGCCTCAAATTGATGACCCTTTAAAAGGTTTCGCATCAAATCCGCGCGCAGACGATGGTCGGCCTCCTGACCTGCACGCTTTTCCAGATCATCGCGAATTTTGCCGCGCAGTGTTGCCACAGAATCAAAGTCTTCGCCCAGACTTCTCGCCCATTCATCATCAACGTCGGGAAGCTCTTTGATTCGCACAGCGATGACCTTGGCGGTGTATTCAACACGCTTGCCAGCGAGGCCTTTAGAGGTAAAATCCTGCGAGTAATCAACAATAAAGGTCTTCTCGTCGTCAGCCTTCACACCAATCAGGTTGTCCGTGAATTCCTGCTGAACGCCCTTGCCGCCGAGCGTTACCTCAACCTCATCAGCCTTAATATTCTCTTCTTCCGGGCCCTCCGCCCCTTCGCCCCCTTCGCCGAGAAACTTTCCATCGACATTGACGGTAACCGTATCGCCTTGTGCCGCTGCACGGTCTTCCACCGG
>JBHEMV010000074.1:11654-14140 GCA_046262375.1 Pyrinomonadaceae bacterium | reverse complement strand
GCCTCGTTTTTCGCTTCCGGTTTTTTGATGCCAAACTTTTCCAGGCGATATTGCAGAGTACGAAAAGTGAGGCCAAGCAGCTTAGCAGATTTCGTGATGTTGTAGTCAGTCTGCTCCATTGCCTGCATGATCAGATCGCGTTCGACATCCTCAAAACTGATGCCCTCGGGAGGTAATTTAAACGCCCCTTCGGAAACGGGACGAGATTCCTGCCGCACCTCGAGGGGAAGATCGTCAATGGTTATCTGATCGCCTTCACAAAGAAGTATTGCTCGCTCGATGGCCGACTCGAGCTGGCGAACATTTCCCGGCCAGCTGTAATCAACCATCAGCTTGCGGGTTTCCGGAGTTAGACCCTGTACAAGGCGAGATGTGTTGCGCGTGTGCTTCTTGACGAAGTAATCAATAAGGACTGGAATATCTTCGCGTCGTTCGCGCAGAGGAGGAACGTCAACCGAGAGAACGTTGATGCGATAGTAAAGATCGTCGCGGAACCGGCCATCGGCCACCATTGCTCGCAGATCGCGATTAGTCGCTGCGATCACGCGCACGTCAACATTGATTTCATAATTGCCACCTACTCGCCTTATCTTCCGCTCTTGCAATGCACGCAGCAGTTTTGCTTGCATGGCTACATCCAGCTCGGCAATTTCGTCCAGGAACAAAGTACCGCGATCCGCGATCTCGAAGAGTCCCTTCTTTTCAGCATGGGCGCCGGTGAATGAACCTTTTTCGTGGCCGAAGAGTTCCGACTCAAGCAGGTTTTCGTTGATGGCCGCGCAGTTCACAGCTTGGAACATATCTTGCGCGCGCGGTGACTGATTATGGATAGCGCGGGCAATCAACTCTTTGCCGGTCCCAGATTCGCCCCGAATAAGCACGGTCGAATTCGAGCGCGCAACTTTCAATATCATACGCTTGACCGATTCCATCTTGGGCGAAGCGGAAATAATCTCCGTATCGAGAGCATCAAGTCGCTGAAGAGCCCGGTTAATCGTTTCCAACAGCGCGGTTTTGTCATAAGGCTTCTCAAGATAGTCGAAAGCGCCGCGCCGCAAAGCTTCCTTGGCTGACTCGATTGACCCGTGAGCGGTAAGCAGAATGACGATCATAGAGGAGTCTAGACCGAGCAGATGCTGGAGCAATTCAATTCCATCCATGCCGGTCATCTTCAAATCTGTCAATGCAAGATCAAACCTTCGGTCTTTGGCAAACTTGATGGCAGCTTCACCAGACGACGCAGTAGTTACCTCATAACCTTCTCCTGAAAGAATCATTTCCAGAATTTCTCGTTGCGACTTCTCATCGTCTACGACAAGTATGGTTTTGCGCGCCATAGTGATTAATTACAAAGGATTAAAGCGGAAGGATGAATAAAATACAATCGGTTGCCCGGCCTTTTATTCATCATTTCGCCTTCATCCTTCAGCCTTTCCTTCTTCCTCTGCTTTCACGGGCAAAATAATTGTGAACGTTGTGCCACTACCTCGTTTAGAACTTACACTTATCGAGCCACCGTGATCATCAATGGCTTTTTTTACAATGGCAAGGCCAAGTCCGGTGCCTGTCTCTTTCGTCGAATAATAAGGCTCGAATATCTTAGCGATGTCCTCAGGCGCGATTCCTCTTCCAGTGTCGGTGATATCGACGCGGGCTCTGTTCGCCGACTCTGCCGACAACTGAATTCCAACGCTTCCGCCTTCCCCATCCATAGCCTCGACGCTGTTAAGCAGAAGATTTGTGAAAACAGATCGCAAAGAGTCTTTGTCGGCGAGAACTGACGGAGTATTACCCTCTTCTTTGAGACTCCTCTCGATGCCCATCTCCGCAGCCTGACCCGAAATTACCCGCAGGGCATCTTCTGCTTCCGCGCGAAGATTCAGCGGCACGAGGTCGAGTGCCGACGGTCGCGAATACTTTAAGAAGTCAGTGATGTGCCGATTGATTCGTCCGACTTCTGATTTGAGTTGGTCCGCGAGTCGCTCGAAAGTTTCGCGTTTCGACCTATCCTCAGGGGCGAAAGATGAGCGAAGATGATCCAAAGTAAGATTAATGTAATTCAACGGGTTGCGAATTTCGTGGGCAATGGCGGCAGCCAGCCGGCCCACGACGGCAGCCTTCTCAACCTGATGGAGTCGAGACTCCAGCTCGCGCGCGCGTCCAAGCCTGGCAGTCATATCGTTAAATGCCGACGCAAGTGCACCCATTTCATCGCGGCGATCTGTGGGAACTCTAACATCGAAATCCCCGGTCGCAACACGACGAGCTGCAACCGACAAATCTTTGATTGGCCGTGTAAACCGCCAAACGAACAAGCCTGTGACAAGCGTAGTGATGAGCAACAACAAAAGCGTGTAGAGAGCAGAGCGAGACGTTTGTCGTTGGAGAATGTTCGTGAGCGTGTTTGCGGACTCGAGCACTACGATGATGTACCACCGACCCTTAGTCGTCTCTACGGGG
Organism: Pyrinomonadaceae bacterium; assembly: GCA_046262375.1. GTDB lineage: Bacteria > Acidobacteriota > Blastocatellia > Pyrinomonadales > Pyrinomonadaceae > PSRF01. Next base: position 11,680 of record JBHEMV010000074.1, on the reverse strand, counting down.
AAGTAGAATGCTCCCGGCTCGCCTGG
>JBHEMV010000074.1:479-11554 GCA_046262375.1 Pyrinomonadaceae bacterium | reverse complement strand
GACTCGAGCACTACGATGATGTACCACCGACCCTTAGTCGTCTCTACGGGGAAGTAGAATGCTCCCGGCTCGCCTGGCTTTGAAAGTGCTGAACCTCTAAGCCAGGGGGGAAGGTTCTCGTTTAGATCCGTCAACTCCACTGCTGCGCTAAGCGGCGGAAGAGGAACATCTTTAAGATAAACGTGGGTTACTGTTTTATCTTCGTTCTCCCGCGGAGAGTAATCGGCGATAAGACTGTCCTGAACCATGCCCTCGCTATCTACCACCAGAACATTCTTCACGCGGCCTGTAGTTTCGTCTATAAGAGGCTCGCGTAAATCGGTTCGCATCTGATCAAGGTATTTTCTACTGTTTATGCTATTAACTCCCAGAGCAACGCCGGCCATTATGGCTTGCTCTTGTTCTACGAGCATATGGGCATTTCGTTGAACTGAACGCAGGTTTACGTAGTACTGGACACCGAGAGTCAGACCCAGAAGCACGACCAGCAGAAGCACGAGTCGTGCACGAAAACTGTTTATGAGTTTTGGAGTCCTCATATGAATTGGACGCCTAGATCCATTGGAAAATAGTCTCCATTAGACATTTCCTTTCCTTAAATCCCCAAAGGTGAGACTTATTTGTCACGAGTTGTGTGTAAAAGATCACTTTTGTGTTGCTGCGCCGTGGTTTCAGATGTTATAGTCGCAATGGTCTCGAATCAATGTCCCCAGGGACCGCCGTTTTCAGGGAATTCTCCCGCCTCAGTAGTAGGACCGAAGGTCCACAATAAAACCAGGGTTTTAGGAGAGGATTTTTGAGACTCTTAAGGCTGGCAAAACTAGCTCTTGCATACGAACCGGGTTTAGCGGGCCGGTGCAATTGCGTTAGGCGGCATAGAATTTTCGGCGAGGCTCACTGACCTGAGCAAAAACTAACCCTTAGGAAAGGTAATAGGCCTGATGACTTTGACGAACCACTATTCCCGAACTCTCCATTTCGCACTCGTCCTGTTTATTCTTCTCATTCTCCCGGTTCAAATTGCCGTTGTCGGAAAGAAACGCCACGAAAACAATTCCAGGCGCGGAGCCGCGCGTGCGGAAAAAGGAAAGAAGCTCTCGGCAAAAGAACGTCGTGCGGCCCGCCGCGATGATCGCATTGCATCAAAAACTTCCCGGCGTGGCGGAAAATCTCTGTCGCGAAGGGAGCTTCGGCGCGAGCGTAATAAGAGCGTAAGGGAACAGTCTGCTTCGCTGAAGTTGCTTGAGCGTAAATTACGTCGACCAATGAGTAGGCGCGAGCGCGCTGCGGAATTGCGCCGAATAGAGGCACAGCGCCGACGGGAAATCCTCGAAGCACGTCGCCGAGCCGAAGCTGCGCGTCGAGCTGCAATAGCTCGTCAGCGTGCGATCGATGAGGCATTGCGCGATGAAGTCCAGGGAATGATTGCCAGAGACAATACAGCCGGCGAAGACTCTCAAGTGCGTCGTGTGGCTGTAAACGCACTGGGGCATCACGCCGGCACGGTCGTGGTAATGGATCCAATGACGGGGAAAGTCTATTCGATCGTCAATCAGGAATGGGCATTGCGACGAGGTTTCAAACCGTGCTCCACAATCAAGCTCGTGACTGGCGTCGCGGGCCTTTCGGAAAATGTGATTCCCCCAACCGAAGCGGCGCTTGCGTCCAATCACTCTCGGAGGGATCTGACATCAGCCCTTGCTCACTCAGACAACCCGTATTTCGAACGCGTGGGCAGCAGTATCGGTTTTGACAAAATGATCCATTACGCACGGGAGCTTGGCTTAGGAGAAAGGACCGGGGCGAATGTTCCTTTCGAGTCTCCTGGTCGCTTACCCGAGTTAAAACCAGGCTTTACCCTTCGTCGGATGTTTTCTTATGCTGACGGATTTGAGGTCACCGCCGTGCAATTGGGTAGTTTAGTATCGGCAATGGCCAACGGAGGAAAACTGCTTGTCCCCCAGGTTCCGACCAGTTTGGATGCTGTTAAGTTCAGGCCAAAACTTCGCCGCAAGTTAGCTATCGACGCTGGTGTATTGCAGCGAATGATTCCCGGCATGATCGGGGCGGTTAACTACGGCTCTGGACGGAAGGCTTACGACCCCACGCAAACTGTCGCGGGAAAGACGGGAACGTGTAATGGAGGTGAAGGCAGCTGGGTGGGATTATTCACTTCTTATGCGCCGCTCGCGAATCCCAGGCTTGCTGTGGTTGTTATCACGCGCGGCACTGACGCTCATCGCCATCTGCCTGCAGCGGTGGCTGGCCGAATTTACCGCGATCTGAGTCAACGGTTCGGCACGCCGAGAAATCTGCAAATTGCCTCGACTCCTGATGACGAGGAAAATGACATGCCCACCGAAGACGATGCGGCAACGAACGGCGTTTGGAATGCTGCGACCGTCCTCGGAAAACCTAATTCACCCGCGGCAGCCGTAGTTTTGCCGACGCATAAGCTGGTGCCCGGCTACTCACCGAGCACGGTCAAACGAGTGCTGATGCCAATCCAGCCTCGTAGCAACACTCAAGTGCAGAAACCCGGAGCTCAGAAAGCAATTCCTGCTAAAACTTCCCTTTACGCTCCGATCAGCTCGGAAGTCAGACCGCGGAGAACCCAATTGCAGCCGTAAATGCAAGGGAGTTGCAACCCCAGTAAAACCAATCTGCGCCGGCGACTCGTAAACTAGAACGAGACCGGCGCAGATGCTTTTTGGGGAAGAATTTTCTTTCAGGAGCAGGCGGCTGCAGCCTTGACAGCCTGTCGGAGTTGCAGGAATATTGCGGACGTTCCATTTGCGCTGTAAATCGATTCGACAAGCTTTGGCTCTCTCCCCGAGGGGCAACTCAATACGGCAACTGCTTTTTGTAAGTCCGCATCTTAGTGTAGCCCTATGGCAACGCTGGAAAGCCAAATGTGGCCCCCGCGGGATGGAGGGAAGAGGGAACTGGGAGGTTCTGACGTCTAATGAAAAAGATTATTTGGCTGTTAGCAATTTACGCGAGCCTGGGTGCACCACTCGTACCCGGGTTCGCGAATGTTACTGAATTAAAAGCGCAAACGCCGGCAACCGCCCAGGAGCAGTGTACCGATGAAAGTAAAGGCGCCTGGTATGCTGACTTCACTAAGTTTCGCATTCCGGATCCTCCCAAGGCTTATGAAGCTGCCAAGAAATATTTAGCAGCATGCCCGCAGGAGGAAGGTCCGATTCCCACATATCTTAAGAAGTGGTCAGCGCAATACGACAAGGACGCGCGCAAATTGAAGCTTCAGCCCTTGCTTTATGAGAAGAAGTACGCGGAAGCGTTTGCCCTCGGCAAACAAATTTTGGCCGACGAGCCTGACAACCTGAGAGTGATAATCGATCTTGGCTATGCCGGTTACCCGGCGATGGTAGCCAAAAACGACAGCTTCAGTGCCGACTCGCTGAATTATGCGCGGAAGGCGATTCAGATGATTGAATCCGGTAAAGCCCCGGAGAGTTGGGCTCCGTACAAAGGGAAGGAAGACACACTGGCTTACCTCAATAACGCGATTGGTCACCTCACCCTCAAGAGCAATCCGGCTGAGGCCTTAAGCTCCTTAATAAAGGCGGCTCGGTTTGATAGTGAATTGAAGAAAGATCCGTGGACGTATTACTTTATAGCGGCGTCGTATGAAGCTGGGCCTTATGCGCAATTGTCTGCCGATTACAAGACGAAGTTTGAAGGTAAAGACAAATCGCCTGAGAGCGAACTGGCGCTCGCAAACATTCAACAAGTTATCGATCGCATGGTCGATGCGTATGCCCGCGCAGTTGCTCTGGCTGGTAACGACGCCAAGTACCAGGTCAACAAGAAAGAATGGATGGAGAGCCTAACCACCTGGTACAAATATCGCCACAATCAGTCGGACGCGGGGCTGAACGAGATGATTGCGTCTGTTTTGGCCAAACCATTGCCTCCTGAGCCGACAGCGCTAACTACCCTTCCGGCATCAGCGACAACGACAACTACTCCTGCCTCGGGAACCGTGAGTTCTTCGGGTTCAACATCGGCGCCCGGCGCTCCCGTTCCTGCGGCGACGAACAAAACGACCACGACTCCGGCGGCTTCAACCCTTGCGACAACATCGAAAGTGACTACCACACCTGCCGCTGCGGTCACAACCAAACGAGTCAGCACCACCACAAAGGTCCCAACGAAACCGAAGAGTCGAAATAATCATCGACGTCAATGAGTTGACCACCTAAGTCCATCCATTCATTAGCCGGAAGCTTTGTCGCTAACTTCGATGACGCTTCCGGCTTTATTACAACTAAACATATCTTGAAGACACAGGGGATTACACTTCCGGACCTTGACCTGCTGGAAACGATTCTCTCTTACAAGTTTCGCAACCGTGCGCTGTTGGAGCGCGCTATTACACATCGCTCCTGGGCCCACGAACAGGTGGCACCCGGTGCTGAAGATCAGGCGCGCCAGCTCCATAACGAAGCACTGGAGTTTCTCGGCGACTCAGTGTTGGGATTAGTCGTTGCCGATTATCTCTGTAAGACTTATCCGGCAGGCACCGAAGGAGAGCTCTCGCGAATGAAGCACCGGCTGGTGAGCGCGCCCACGCTCGCAGCCGCATCGGTTAGGCTACACCTCGGAGATTTTCTTCGTTTCGGACGTGGGGAAGAGAAGAGTGGCGGCCGGCGCAAAGGTGCACTGCTGGCGGACGTATTAGAGGCGCTGGCGGGAGCGATCTTTATTGATGGCGGACTGTCGGCAGCTGCCGACTTTGTTCAGCAAGCTCTCGGTGAAGAGTTGCGGAAAGTTACTCCAGTCGCGGCAGCCGAGGCCGACTACAAAACAATGCTGCAGGAAAGACTTCAAGCCGAGCGCCGGCCCGCACCGCGATATTCCGTCGTTGAAGCGCTGGGACCACCGCACCGGCGCACTTTCCATGTCGAAGTGGCCTGGGATGGCGGGAGTATGCGCGCGCAAGGTCGCTCAATCAAGACAGCAGAGGCAGCCGCGGCCAAAGAAGCGTTGGCATTTATGAGGACGGTGGAGGAGGAGGCGTGAAATTAGACTGGAGTCCGGCGACTTGCGGTTTGCCCTTCGCATTCTTTCTCAACGGTCAACTTGACCCCGGCAACTAACGTATCTAGGATGATCTTTGAGATGACGAAAAATCCTTCCAGCGGGCCGGTTTCAGTGAGCTCATCCGAAACGAAAACGGAACCGAAGCCGTTTTCTTTTAAACGAATTTTCAGTCGCAACGGTCACGGCGTTCCTGCGGAGCCGGAGACGAAACCAAAAGGTCCGCCAAAGTCTGTTTGGCGCGAGTATTTTGAGTCGGCTGTGGTAACGGTGATCATGGCTCTTTTTGGGATGACCTTCGTTGTCCAGGCAGTAAAAGTGCCGACGGGATCCATGCAGAATACGATTACTATTGGCGACCATCTTTTAGTTAACAAATTTGTCTTTGCACCGGGCGAATCTATGCCGCTGCTTCCTCAACGCGACATTAAGCGCGGCGACATTATCGTTTTCAAGTATCCGGGCAATCGCTACGATCCGCGACGTGACGACAGGCCAGACAATAAGCCCATCACCACGAACTACGTCAAGCGAGTTATTGGGCTGCCCGGTGATCACATCCGAATGGAAGGCAGAAATGTCATTGTTAATGACCAGCAACTTCCCGAGCATCAATTCGAAGCTATCGACAACAACGATAAGGCACCGCTTACAATAGTTAACAATCCGCCTCGAAAGGCGGGGCAGCTTTACGATGTCTACTACAACCCTGACTTCGTCGAAGAAGACTATCCCATTTTCAAACCGGAGCTCGAAGGAAATGGGCGCGAAATCGTCATTCCCGCAGACAAATATTTCGTCATGGGTGACAATCGGAACAACAGTGAGGACAGCCGGTATTGGGGCTTCGTGCCGCGGGATTTGGTGATTGGCCGCGCAATGTTTGTTTACTGGTCCTACGACGAGAGCGCAACGCCCAGCAGCGCCGCATTCCCTCTCAGTGTTATTTCTGATTTCTTTAATAACACTCGATGGAACCGCACAGGCACGATGGTAAAGTGATCTTCACGCCGCGACCACCAGTTGCCAAATTCCGCATTACCAGAATTTCAGACGCACACCAAACGGACCGGTTTGCTAAGAACCGCTTCTTGCTCCTGACTGGGAGTAGCAGTCCCCTCCCACCAACGGGCCTCATCATGATGGAATGCGTTAGCGCGCAAGTTAAGAGCCTGGCATACGTCTCAGGACGTCTTATTCCTAAGTGAGGTCTTGTCTTGTCTCCATTGATGACGTGTTAGAATTCGTCGCTTCATCAAGCAAATCCGACAGCACATTAAGGTTTTCCTGTTTGACCCCGAATCAACGATCACGACATATTCGGAACGGGCCGCTCAACTCTCTTATTATTTCCTTCTTGGAATTAAAGCAGAGCTCGGGAAAACAATGAAAAAGCGAATATGCAACTCTATTTCCGTCCCGGGCCTTCTGGGCGTAGTCCTGCCTTCAATATTCCTGCTCCTGGTGCCAGCGCCCATGGGCGCACAAAAGAAAGTCGCGCCTAAAACAAAAACTAATCAGACCAAGCCCGTTGATGAACTCGCAAAACTGCGGGAAGAGTTCATCAAGGCCACTAACGATTACAAAGCGAATCTCAAAAAATTGCTGGCAATTCATGAAAAGAATGTACGCAAAGCAGAAGATCGCGTCACGCAATTAAGGGAAATCTTCGCGCAGGGGTTAATTTCAAAAAACGATTTCGAGGCTAGTGAACGCGCAGTTGCGGAAGCCAGGGACCAAGTGACCGAGGTCAACCAGCGTATTGCCTCGGCTGACTCGCAGATCGCGGACACGCTGCTCGAGGCGGAAGCAGCAACGAAGCTGGCGAAGAGCAAGCCAATCCCGAGGGGTGGGCTGATCAGGACCGCTGCCCTCATTCGTTACAATGGCATCGCCGTGTGGGCTTTATCGGAGACCTGGAAAGTTCAGCGATTTTTTCTTGAGGCGTTTAAGAAGCCATTACCGATCGCCGTCTTTGGGCAAGGAGCCATTCATGATCGCTGGCGCCTTGATCATCATAACGCGATGGATGTGTCTCTTCATCCCGATGGATCGGAAGGACAGGCATTGCTGACCTTTCTGCGCAATAATGGCATTCCCTTTTTGGCTTTTCGCGAAGCGATTCCGGGTACAGCCACCGGACCCCATATTCACATTGGGCGACCCTCGCATAGATATTGAATAGCTGTTGCAGCCAGCAATTAGGAGGAGCAGTGGTTAAGCAGGCATCATTTATTTTCGTCGCAGCGCTCATTGTCTTCCAGGTGAGCCCGGCAAACGCCCAGATGAAAAAGTCCAGGTTACAAACTCTAAAGCTGAGCGAGTCTCAAGCTTCGCATTTCGCGCGTCTGGCGATGAAGTGTGTCGCGAGAGAATATCCGAACAAGCCTGAACATGTGATGAACGATTACCGGGACGTGCAAAGTCCAAAAGTTCTGCATCCGGCTTTCTACGGATGCTACGACTGGCACTCGTCGGTGCATGGTCACTGGATGTTGGTGCGTCTGTTGCGCACATTTCCTAACATGCTGGAATCGCGGGAGATTCGCAGTGCGATTAGCGCCAACTTAACAGCGGAGAATATCCAGGTTGAGGTGGTGTATCTCAAACAGGCGAACCGTCAATCGTTCGAGAGAACCTACGGGTGGGCGTGGCTATTAAAGCTTGCCGCAGAACTTTCATCCTGGGACGACGCCGACGCGAGGAGTTGGTCGGCAAATTTGCATCCGCTGGTAGAAGCTTTCGTCAATAAATACATTTTGTTTCTGCCGAAGCAAACCTATCCAATTCGCACCGGAGTTCATCCGAACACGGCTTTTGGGCTGGCTTTCGCATTTGACTATGCGCAGGCTGTCAAGAATCGAAACCTCTCGACCCTAATTGCCGAGCGAAGCCGAAAGTATTTCGCTAAGGACATTCAATACCCGGCAGCGTGGGAACCCGGTGGTGAAGATTTTTTCTCACCGGCGTTGATGGAGGCTGATTTAATGCGACGACTTTTGAAACCAGCAGAGTTTCGGCGCTGGTTTCATCGCTTTCTCCCGCAGCTCACCGGCGCTGTGCGCACAACGCTGCTTAAGCCTGCTATCGTCACCGATCGCAGCGATCCTAAGCTGGTCCATCTTGACGGATTGAATCTCAGTCGCGCCTGGTGTATGCGCAGCATCGCGGCAGCCCTGCCCCGGAACGATCCCGCGCGGAAAATTCTGGCTGATTCGGCCCGCCAGCACGCTAGCGCCGCTTTGGCCCACGTCGGTAGCGGTGACTATGCAGGTGAACACTGGCTGGCATCTTTTGCCGTTTACATGCTTTCAACCGAAGAACCATAGAACATGATCTGAAGGTGTGCATATTCTTGAGTCCAGTATAACAGCTTCACACCGGGACAATCAGGCTGGGGAACCTGCGATAGTTCTCTATGACGGTGTCTGCGGTCTCTGCAATCGTCTCAACCAGTTTCTTTTGAAGCGGGATACACACGATCATTTTCGTTTCGCATCTCTTCAGAGCAAGTTTGCCCAGGACCTGCTGCAGCGGCATGGCGCGGATGCTCGAGACCTGGACACGGTGTATGTTGCAATTGATTACGGTCTACCCACCGAGCGCCTGCTTGCCCGTTCAGACGCAATCCTTCACCTGTTAGCTAAGCTCAATGGCATTTGGAAGTGGACGCAACTCGGCCGTATACTGCCAAAGGCATTGCGAGATGAGATTTACAAGTTAGTAGCGCGTAACCGGTATCGCGTTTTCGGCAAACATGAATCCTGTCCGTTACCGGAGCCGAAACACCGCGAAAAGTTCCTGGACCTGTAGCAGTGGGTTAGGTGTACTCGCACCATCGAGCAGTCGCAACATCTAAATACTTCATCCATCAGATCAATTTCAATGCGTCCGTTTTTTCCGTAAGAGTAAAGATCGCTGTATCTTGCATTCCTACTATACTTTGCCAGGTTCAAACCTTGTTCGATAGTTGAGCTTGTCGTTACTTGATAATTCAGTTCTGCTAAAACCAGGGTCACCAGTGCACGATTGTCTTCGTGATCCTCGATGTAAAGAATGTGATGTTTGCAGAGTTCCATAGCCCTTTTGCTAAGTCGAGAATTTAAACTCGTATGAAAAGAGTTCTCGAATTAGCTTGGCGAAGAACCGATTCTTCTTGCGAGGTTAGGCTTGATTACTGACCGAGGTTGTCGCCTAGTAATCCGGATACTAAGACGGCAGCCTCGGCCACCCTGCTTGTCGTCGCGAAGCCGAATAATACTCGTGGCACCGGACCGCGTCAGTACGCCATCGTACGAAGGGGATATGCTCCAAGCTGGATACTGTAGATACAGCGCCTAACTGAGTTGTTAGAATGTTCCTAACGATTAACATAATAAGCGGGGGTCGGCATCAACTGGGGGTAACTACCAATTGCGCAGAACCAATTCAGGGACCACGACCGGCTCGTGATAACTTTTGGGCTACAAAACTTTGCGTTGCGCGGCTGCGCTTGAAGCGGATATAACTAGTGCGTACTCCGAAGTTTTCTTACACTTTATCCAGAAGCTTAATGAGTCAAAACTATTTGCTCGCCGCCCTATTTGAGACAGAACACCAGGATCTAAGTTCTCACTTAACAAAAGTGTCCGTGTCTTTGGGTGAGGTTCTTCATCAAGCCCATACGGAGATTCAATACGTTTATTTTCCTGAGAGCTGTGTGATTTCACTCCTCTCAACCATGGAAGATGGCTCGACGGTGGAAGTCGGAGTCGTCGGCAATGAAGGGATGTTGGGTCTCCGCGTGTTGTTGGGAGTAAAAAAAACGCCGCATTCTGCGGTCGTTCAAGTCGCAGGAAATGCCATGCGTATGAGTGCGCATTCGCTCGATCAAGACCTCAAGGGAGTCGCAAGCTCGTTGCGGCCGTTGCTGATGCGGTATACTCAGGCGCTGTTATCCCAGGTTAGCCAATCCGTAGCTTGTATCTCGCAGCATTCAATTCGTCAGCGGCTTGCGCGATGGTTGTTGGCAATGCGCGATCGTACCGGATCGAATAGCCTCGAAATAACTCATGAACTCATCTCTCTCATGATGGGCATAAGACGCGCATCGGCCAGTGAGAATCTCCACCAACTCCAGGATGCGGGAATGATAGCAACCAGCCGTGGTGGGATAAGAATTCTTAATAATCAAGGCTTGGAAAACAGTGCGTGTGAGTGTTACCGCATAGTGAAAGAAGAATACGACCGGCTCTACTCCAAGCAATCAAAATAAAGTTAACAATGCACTCCAGTTTTTCTGCCGCTTCATTCGGTTTTAGATAAGCTACGCTGCTTTAAGGAACCGATCTACCACGATATTTAGCTGGGTGAAATCGAATGGCTTGGTTCTGGGCAGACGCTGGTGGCTAATTTGACTGCTTCAAGACTGTTGCATGCCTCTATTACGGTTGGAACCCATAACGCCCAGGAACACGCGCAGAAAATCCCGAGTGCCCTCGTAATCGTCGACCACCATGACAACGCGCCTGGATTCCACGCTTTCCCTCATACCCCAAGTCCTCCACTCTCAAACGAAATACCCGGGAAGAACGCTCATCACGCAACTATACCGGCATGTTTAAGCCGAGTGTGTGCGGTAAGACATGGAGGTGGGATAGTCCCACTCATTTATCCCGGACCTCTCTGGAGACTTGAATTCATTGTCCGACTCGAGGGCAGGATCGAGAACTATCAGGAGGACTCTAGCACCTGAGGGATTTATTTTCGTGGTCAATATGCTCGGAAAAAATTCCAAGGAAGTCCTACACAAGATTGAGATGGGTCGAAGCAACAGTGGTTCCGTAGCCGTGTCTACAATTAGGAAATGGTGAGGCCGAGTGTATGCAGGACTATGTAGCCTCAGAAAATGGTGCCCCCGGCGCGATTCCAACGCGCGACCTTCCGCTTAGGAGTCACTCCAAGGGTGTTTACTTGCGTTATCTCTGTGCATCACAAATTGCGCGATCAGGCTGGGTTCATTGACTGAT
>JBHEMV010000074.1:0-469 GCA_046262375.1 Pyrinomonadaceae bacterium | reverse complement strand
TAAATGGTAAATAGTGAATGGTAAAGGCAATATGAAGCGGAGGAACTTTGTGTTTTGAACTTTGAGCTTTGTGCTTTGAGCTTTTTTCGTCTATGCAGCAAAGTTCAAAGTCACCAAGCTCAAAGTCCAAAGGCCCAAGACTAAAGACCCAACGCCCATCTTAAGTCTGATACTTAATTAACGACCGCACATCGTACCCTTCAAGCTTTTTTCTACCTGGCAAGAATTCCAATTCAACCACAAACGCGAGGCCGACGATAGTTCCGCCTAATCCTTCGACGAGATTACAAACTGCTTTTGCCGTGCCTCCGGTGGCCAGCAGGTCATCTGCAATAATCACTCGATGCCCATTGCCTACCGCATCTCGGTGGATCTCGAGGGTGTCCTGCCCGTACTCGAGATCATAGGCGATCGAGACACACTCGGCCGGCAGCTTTTTTGGTTTGCGCACAGGCACAAAGCCCGCGCC
>JBHEMV010000073.1:0-14569 GCA_046262375.1 Pyrinomonadaceae bacterium | reverse complement strand
CGGTTGCTTGACGGCGCGCAATGTATTTTTACTGAATAGCCTTTTGACTGCGCCGGGTTCGAGCCAGTAGTCACCTGTGCGATAGACCTTCTCGATGGCGTTAAGTAACTCCCCGGCTCCATCCTCTTTTAACACCACGCCCTTTGCGCCGAGTGCCATCGTCTGATCACGCTTCTCAGGATCAGCTCCCCCTGTCAAAACGATGACATGGGCATCCCTTGCTACGCCCAGCAACTCGGGAAGAAGCGAGAGGCCATTATCGTTGCCCAGGTTAAGGTCAAGGACGATCACATCAGGTTGTTCGCGGGACGCTATGTGGAGGGCGTCGGCCCGATTTCCTGCCTCCCCCGTGACTTTTAATCCGTGCCGGCTCTCGATTAGCATGCGCAGACCTGAACGAACGACCGCCTGGTCGTCGATAAGTAAAACTCGGATAGGCTCAATTTGAGGTGTAGCCAAGGAGTTTAGCTCAGCCAGCACTTACGGGCGCTCAATAAATCAGGGAGTTAAAGCTGGGAAGTGCCCGTAAATGAGTATGCAACGGGGGTGTCGACAGACGGGGCTACGGAAAATGCTAAACAAAGGGTTCGGGTTTTAAACAGTTTGTGCGCTGAAACTCATGTTGACCTGTTGGAGATAGACAACACTTCAGCGTCTAGACATCACTTAGACCGTAGCCAACCCGCACGTGTGATGCGATTCGGTTGGCATGCTAAATGAAGTTTGATCAATTTGTCAATGGTTAGAATGGCCCAAAGAGACACTCTCTCAAACGATGGCGCTCCAGCAATTCTCAAGTTGAGGATAGCCTTCTACCCTCTTAACAATAACGAGCGCGAATGAAAATCGGAAAAGCGTTGTCAGCGCCCCTGAGTTTACCTAATCTCCACCCAACAGGTCGCCTAAAAGGTGGGCCAACTTTTCAAAGTCAAGCGGCTTGGTCACATATTCATCGCATCCCGCGGCATAGGCTCTAACTCGATCTTCCGCGGTTGCGTGCGCAGTTACGGCAACAATTGGCATATCTCGCAAGCGCGCATCTTCCCGTATCAGGCAAGTGGCGGCAAAGCCGTCAAGAACCGGCAATCCCAAGTCCATAAGAATTAGATCCAACGGCTGACGCCGGGCAATGTCAACTGCTTGCTGTCCATTCACAGCTTCCAACACGCGATATCCATTGAGTTCGAGTGATAATTTGATCATAAAGCGGGTGTCATCAAAGTCTTCTACCACAAGAATTGTTTCGCCAGTGGTCTTCGTTCGATGAAACGTCTCATCTCTTTCATTCACTGTGGGCCATTCCAACATTGTCGCGGCCCTCCTCTCTCGCTCAAGGTCAAGCCTGAGCAGGTCGGAAACAACGTCATATACTAAGGGCAAGAAAAATACCAAAATCGGCACACGCAATAATCAATTCACCGACTTGTAATGCTTCGCACCGCGAATGACATATCAGGTCTTTCAACAATCACTTAGACTCTTTCTGTAATGTATCGACAACAGGAAGGAAATAAAGCGGCTAGGAAAGAGTAACCTCATTGCCTGTTAAACATCTCCAGGCGGCGTTGATGCCCCAAAGCGGGACGCATGTATCCTTTATCGTCCGGTACTCTTACAAAAATGTTAGGAGAGCCTGACTCCGACCGTAATTAAACGGCTGGTGTCCACTGGCTGGTTCCCCAAGACTGGCGATTCGAGACCATTACAACAATGGCGGAAACTCTAATAATAAGAGACTAACCAGCCAATCCGCGGTATCGCGATTGCGCGCAAATCCGATCGATTAGTAGAAGATGCATCTTGCGTGAAATTAAAAGGGAGAGGTTAATCACCTCTCCTTTTTCTACTTCTCTCAGTCCGCACGCACCGTTTGGATAGGGCACTTGTGCCCCCACCGCGCGAGGCGGACAAGTCCGCTTTCTAAACGGTTTGAATAAACTCCGCCCGCCCGAGACCTATCGTTTCATTGCGTTGGAGGTTCAAGAATGCGGCTCCCATGGAAGGAAACACACTGCCAACGGCCATGGCGCTTCACCCAAACAGTTGTGCGACGGTATTGAATCTCTGCCTCTTTCTCTTTGGTCTTAATCTTCTCGATCACACGCCCGTTTACTACCGCCACATTTCCATAGATCCGAACCTTCATGTCAGTTACTGACTCTCACGCTCATACTGCTCGCTGTCGCGGTTCGCCCGCTCTATACGTCGCTCTACCGGCGTGGACCTTCCGCCACCCTGGGCAGACATGGAATCTGCGGACGCTGTCGCAAGACACACCGCACCGAGCATAAGGGCGGCGGTCCTGCCTGCGGTATGGTGATCTTTCACGGGAACACCCCCATCTGTTTGTCTTCTTCTTATCCTGAATGTCAGCCCCATAAGTCAAGGCATCTAAACACGAGCTTTCGGCGGCGTCCCACAACTGGCATGGATTTTTTGCGCGGCAAAATTCGCGACGCCGGATGTTCGGGTTGGCTGCAAACGTTTGTTATTGGCGCGCTAATCTTGGGGCGCTTTGCAACCGGGATCTTCCAATAAAGGCCGCTCGTCTCTACATCCAACTTAACTTGTGTCTACACTGGCAAACAACTTGCTTAGTTGAATTAGTTACTACCAGGTTTACTTGAAATCGTACAGGGCGAGCGCGTATACAGCGCCCCGAGTATCGTGGTGCATGTTTTCATAACACATGCGGCCAGGACAGACATCTTGCCTGTCGAATAATTGCGAAAAAAAATAACAATGCAGTTCATCCCACGAGCGACATGCCAGAATTGTCCTACAGAAAATTAGAATAGTTAAGGGGAAATTTATATATGGATGACAAGATGAATAAAAGGGAAGATCCTCGCGCAGTAATTGGTGGAGCATCGCGTTTTCGTCGGCCCGGCCTCGTTGCGGCTGGAATTGGCTTAGGGGCAGCGCTCGCATATCTGCTCTCTAAAGTCCTCGGTGGGCGCAAGGTGACATTGCCGCGACGATATTTTCCTGAACAGATCGTTGATGATCGCGGCACCGGACAGCAAGAAGCTGCGCAGATACTGCGCAACCTCCGCGATCGTGCCTTCGAGGCCAGCAACGAAAAGCTCGCCCTCGCGCTTGGGCGTCCGACGGAGGAAATAGAAGCCTGGAACGCCGGCCAGGAAGTCATCGACGACGACGTCGTAATGAAAGCGCGCGGCATCGCGATGCATCGTGGTGTCCGCGTCGAGTAGCCTTCGCCGACTAACTTAAACTATCAGTTTGCGCAATCGTGGTTAGAGAACCGGAAGCGAGTACCAACCGTGCTCGGGCATTCACTTGAGTCCAAGACCCCCGTCGCTACCGACTGTGTGAAAATCCAAAAGATCGCACGGTAACTCGCAGATTAGGAAGGGTGGCTTGCCCTCGCTGGAGCGCCAACGGCGCGACTGGTTACTTCACTTTCAAGTTACAGCCCCACCGAATCAAGCCTGAGAGTGTTTCGACTTAGAAGCCATTTTCCTTTCTTAGTGATATCCGATTGAGCCAATACTTAACCAGTCGCGCCGTTGGCGCTCCAGCGGGGGCAAGCCACCTTCCAGACCTGCAAATTGGCGAAGCTTGAGCCGTCCTTTTGAGATCGCTGAGTTTTCACACAATCTCTGCCGCTCCCGGTTCTGAAAATTGCAGTCCCGAAATCAGAATGCTCTTAAACAGCTATTGGGTTGGGCTGGGCGAAGAAGATCGCATATAGCCAGCTCGCGCTCTGACGGCAAGGTTGGGCTGACGCACGCGAACTTTAATCTGGCGGCGCTCGCCGCCCTGAGCAGTGGATGTCTGAGGATAGTAGCCAAGACTGTATTGACGGCGTAGCTCCTCGGCAATCAGGGAGAATGCTTGCGCCAACTGCGCAGGGTCGTTGGCCTTGAAGAGGCGCGCACCGGTCTTGTCAGCCAGCTCATGGAGATATTGATTCGCCCGCTCATAGTCGGCCTTAGTCGTGCCCGGCGGCGCAACGCCGCCAGTGGATGGGCCGCTATAGATCACTCGTGAGGAGGAGCTGCTGCCCGGAAAGGGCCAGTTACTATTGTTGGTAACGATTGTGACGCTACCGGCGCCTTGCATGGCGCGCAGGTAATCGCTCGTGTCGTACTGAATCGGATAGATGAGCGCGTCGAGCTCCTCGGCCTCTTGCAGCGTGCTCTCATATGTTGCAGTGTAGCTTGACGTGTCCACGCCATCCGTGAAAAGCACAATGGCTTTCCGGCCCTTTATCTTGTTAAGACGCTCCCGTACGACGAGGTCCACTGCGTCATAGAGACGAGTGGAATCGCCTGTGTTGGCGTACTCCTGTATGACCGCTCTGACGACGTTCTGGTCGTTTGTCGCCTCCGTTAGGAGAAGCACCTCATCATTGAAGGTCACGACGAGCACGCGGTCTTGAGGACGGAGTTGTTTTGCAAAGGCGATGGCCGCTTCTTTGATATCCGACAAGTGGAAATGTGTCGAAGCTGAAGTGTCCAGGACAAGTGCTACGGTGAAAGGCTTTTCTGTAGGTTCGAAATTGACGATTGACTGTTCGACTCCGTTTTCGAAGACGCTAAAATCTTCACGCCGGAGATTTGGGACGAATCGGCCCTGGCGGTCGAGGACACTCACGGGGACTGTAACAAGCGCCGTATCGATGCGTACCACGTCGCCCTCCCCGACTTCTTCAGGTCCTGACGCTGCTTCTTCGCCTTCGGCCGGGGCAACGGCGTCGGCAGACGCATTCACTGTTGTACCGACAGGCCTGATGCCTCCCAATGTAGGCGGGCCCGGGGCGGGCGGGGGATCTACGCCATGCAAGGTAGGGGGTCCTGTTTCTTCCGGTTCAACTCCACCAACCCGGCGCGGCCGCGAAACTGCCGTAGACGCTCCAACTGGCTGTCGGACGCCGCTGTTCACCGCTACCGTACTCTGAGAGGTAGTATCCTGTTTCTTATTCGCAGGTAGCGTGCTCCGAAACTTCGTATTCTGTTTTTTGTTGACGGCTGGCGGGTTCTCAGACTCAGTGTCTTGTTTTTTATTCGCAGCTACCGTGTTCCCTGAGTCAGTATCCTGTTTTTTGATCACGTACGCGCCATGCGGGCAAGCCGCCGTGGTTTGGTAGGCCACGACGATGTAGCCTTCCGGGATGGGAATGCCCTGGCATATTTTTACAGTCCCAGTCCGAGCTGCGCCGGGCGCGCGCTGTTTGTTCACTCGTTGATGAGTGGTTTGGGCTGGAGCTATGGCCACCAGCAGGGTCACGCTCGTGGCTAGAAAGAAAAAGGCGACAGATAATTTCATAGTCGCACCTTCAAAACTAGAATTAAACTTTGGCGGCATTATAGTCGCGGAATGTGTTTCCAGCAAGCAGAGCGGGACGTCGGACCCCAGGGCCGAGCAGGTGCGGCTGGTGCGGAACGGTTAGGTAGGGCTCAAGGTTCAGTTGACCGCCGAAGACCAAGGTGGAACCGGACAGTGCGGCTGGTTTGCCTCTCTATTGGGTTTTCGGCGGCAGGTTTATCCCCCTCCACTCGCCGGATTGGATGAAGCTGGCCCAGAAGAACGGGTGGCTGCGGTCAACCGTGGCCCTTAACACTCTTTCCGACATCTGACCGGCCGGTCCAACCAGGCTTCTCCTCTTACTCCTTAACGTCCCAAGATGCACTTGACTCCTGATCATTTCAAGTTGCACTTGCCTGAGTGCTTCCGTTCTGCCTTCTCCGGCCTGCAGGCGCTTGTAATATGCGATCATCAGGTCACGCGTGCCCTTGTCCGAAACCTGCCACAAGCTCATCACCTGGGTCTCTGATCCCGCTAAGACAAGAGCACGTCTCAGACCGTATACACCATCGCCACTCTTCACTTCTCCGACGCCCGTCTCACACGCCGAGAGCACAACGAGCTTTGTGCCCCACAAATCCAGACCTGCCATTTCAAGTGCGGTCAGCACGCCGTCCTCGCCGCCCGCGCCCTGTCGCCGGTTCGCCCCGGCCAGCGCCAGTCCCGAACGCAGTAGGGGGTTCTCGCTCCGCATGACCGTTGGCGGCGCGCCGCTAACAAGTCCGATGCCCCGCGTGTTATCCACAACGCCCTGCTTCTGATTGGGCAGGAAGAAACCGTGCGTGGCGATGTGCAGGATGCGCGGGGAAGAGACTTGCTTCAATGCTGTTTCCGTCGCCCTCGACCCCGTCAGGAGGTGCACTCCCGAGAGGAGCGCTCCGAGCGCCAACGCCTCGCCTGTCGTGCCAGGCAGGGGGTTGAACGTCATTGCCGTCATATCACCGGAGCGCCGCGCGCGCGCATCCCTGGCGCCGCGAGCAGGCGGAGTGGCATTCCCCTTCCGCCCAAAAAGCGGATCGGCCATGACCAGCGGTGGCTGCCTGCTCTCGCCGCCTACTTGCAGCCGTAACAAGTCGCGACCGCTCGTCAGGTAAGTGACGGAGAAGTTTTCCACCAGGTACTTTCCGTTTTCGTCAACCAGCGCGCCGAAGGGGATCAGGTTTAGTGCGCCGTCGGGCGAGAGAAATAGCTGTTTCGTATTCCCGATCAACTTACGGACGGGGCGCATCACCCGCTCGTCGAGAGCGCGCGCCTCGTCCTTGAAGTTTAGACTCGCAGGATTCTTCAGTGCCGAACGAAGGCGTGCCACTCCCGCGTCAATCACCCCCGCCTCGCCCAGGTCTGCCCACAGCAGCTCTCCTCCCTTTTGTAGCACGTAAGCTGCATAGTGCGCCGGGCCTAATCTCTCGGATGATATCTTCTGCTTCGCGGCGAATGGCCGGTAAGACACCAGCTCGACTAGCGCGGCATCGGCCGGGATTGCCTGCCGCACTTGCTCGACTGTCACCGGTTGGCGCTGCACGCGGAACTCGGCGCTGCGTTTACCGACTGCTTCTTCGAGCCGTTCGACCTCTGCGCCGAGCTTCGCGACGGCGGCCCGGAACTCCTCTGACGGAGTTTCACCGGGCCCGCCTAGTACCAGCGTTGAGAGTTGCGCGCGAGTGGCCGAAAGTTGGTCGAGCAACGTGCGATCCTGCGGGTTCAGGCGGCGGCGCAATGTGCCGATCTGATCGCTCATGGCGTCAAGCGCCCGTCCTTTACGGCGCAAGATCGTAGTCAATGCGAGCCGCGCCGCCTGAATCTCCCCTGGGGCAGAGTGCACGTGAAAAGATATTGTGAAATCGATCTCTCCGGAAAAGAGGTTCATGTAAAGCAGCTTCTGTTGTTCCGAACCCATGCTCAGAACCAGGGAGACGTTTTCTTCGCGAATATCATTTCCGCGGGTGAGCAACTCGGTGGCCTCGGCGACCTTTCCTCTGGCGTCGGCCAACGACGCAAGTTTCATTAGTGACGACGCGACCTCCGGATGATTCGAGCCTAAGACTTTTTCATAAATAGCTACTGCGTGCCGGTAAAGCGTTTCCGCTTGATCAAAATTGCCCTCATCCTGATAAAGTGCGGCAAGATTGTTCAGGCAGGAGGCAACGCCCGGGTGTTCTTCCCCCAGAATACTTTTTCGAATTGCCAGCGCACGTTCGAATGCCGCTTTCGCTTCCTCGTTCCTGCGTAGATGCGACAGTGCCTGGCCGAGGTGCTCTAAAGTTCGGGCCTCCTCGTCGCGGTTATTGAGCTTACCGAACAGGTCCAGAGCCTCTCGAAACTGCTCCAGGCTTTGGCCATACTTGCCCTGCTTCAGATAAATCAGACCGATGCCTTCGATGCCGTCCGCGACCCCCCACTTCGTGTCGATTTCGCGGCTGATGGTGACAGACTGTCTAAAGTAATCCAGTGCTTTTGTATAGTCGCCGAGTTCATCATAGACCCAGCCAATATCATTCAGGCCATCCGCGATTCCAAGTTTATTGCCCGTTTGTCGCCAGAGACCGAGCGCCTCCTGCCGGTATGCAAGGGTCTTCGGATAACGGCCGAGCAATTGAAACACGTTGGCCAGGTCGTTCAAGGCACGTGCGATTTCATTTTTGTCACCGAGTTCACGCCTGACCTGCAGCGACCGTTCGTAATATTCCTGAGCCAGAGGGTAGTTCCCTTGTCTAAAATAAGAGGACCCGAGGCTGCTCAAGTTTTGCCCTATTCCAAATGCGAACTGCCCTTCGTCCGCAACTCTGAGTCCCCTCTGATAATAAAGGCGAGCCGTTTCGTAATCGCCACGTTTGTAGTGGACCTTCCCGATTAGGTTCAGCCCGTAAGACATGCCCATTGGAGAACCAATCTTTTCATCAATCCTCAAACCCTCCGTGGCAAGGGTAAGAACACGTTCGTACTCATCGTGCGAATAAGCTTCTATAGCGGCATCATATAATTCCTGTGCTCTCGCTCGTTCGGCTTTGGCAACTCCGCTTTGTTCCGCATTTTTTATCTCCTGGGCGCGTGGCTCGACGGAGGCGACGTACAACATCCCCGCAACCACCACCAGCAAACAAACTGCATACAGACGGCGCCACCACTCTTTT
This sequence comes from Pyrinomonadaceae bacterium, assembly GCA_046262375.1. Taxonomy (GTDB): domain Bacteria; phylum Acidobacteriota; class Blastocatellia; order Pyrinomonadales; family Pyrinomonadaceae; genus PSRF01. Next base: position 6,107 of record JBHEMV010000073.1, on the reverse strand, counting down.
ACTCTCGCGACTACTTCCAGGCTATTCATAACGGTACGCTCTGATTACGAAAAAAAGGACGTGGCTTAGGAAGTCCCGTGGGAAGGGATTTGTCTGCTTTATACACCCGTTTGCTCACAGGTCCCAAGGCAAGTTGCAACCTGGGTCGCGACCGCTCCCCGTTCTGCGCCGATCTACAAAAGGTGACCGTCACTCGCCAGGCCAGTGCGAAGGTAGAACGAAATGCCCGTCCGCGCCCGGCTCGAACTCTAAAACTTGTATCACCGAATCCAGATTTATTACGCCGTAGATATGTGGGAACATCTGCTGGCCGCCCTCTAAATTTTCGTAACGGATTTCTGCGGTGACTTTACCGCCGTCAATCGCAAGTAGCACCAGTCCGGTCTGGCCACGAAAACGAATATCTGCGACCTGAATGACCTGATCGCGCGTTGAGCAGTGGATAAACCCATCGATTGGAAACATTTCAGTCTGATAGATTCCGCCAGCTTCTGCTCTAGCCCATGCCTCACGTTTTGTAATGTGGAAAATAACTGCCATTCGGAAGTGTAGAATCGCCGCAAGCGCAAACTATTTCGTCCGGCAATTGTAGCCCCGGAAAAACAGCAACAATCTAGACTTATCCCAAGCGATTCCAAGACCGCGAATGTGGGTGACATGAATAGCCTGGCAGCTCACTGCTGGGACCTGGGATAAACAGAACAGGTAAGTCCGGGTACTGAAAACGCACGCACCCACTACCGCGGGTGGTACTGACGCCGGTTTCCTGCCGCGACTCAGCCGGCTGCTAAGGATTGGTTGAGGACGTGGTTGGTGTCGGCCGGGTCATGCCTCGATTTAGAAGTACCCTGACTTCCACACGTCGATTTTGCGCGCGTCCAGTTGCGGTCGTGTTGTCTGCCACAGCTTCCGTCTTACCATAACCCATGGGCGTTACGAAACGGCGCAGGGGAATTTTATGATTCACCGCAAGGTACTGGATCACTGAATCGGCACGCTGCCGGCTGAGCCGGAAATTCTTCGCTTCGCTGCCGGTCGAATCCGTGTGACCCGCAACCTCGATCGTATATCCTTTGGCGCTAATAGCTCTCGATGCCAGGGCGTCAAGTTGTTGCTTCGCTTCGGGCGAGAGCACAGCGCTATTTACTCTGAAGTTAACTGCGACAGCTTCCTGCACGTCGTAATCATCCAGCGCTGAAATTCGTTCGTTTGCAGCATTCGCCTCGCTTCTGGCTTCAGCGGCGACCGCATACAACTCATCCATTTGGCCCGCGATACGTTCCTGGTTCGCTTCTACCGGATTGACGCGCGTGTCGGTTGTGATCGCGGCTCTCATGTCTGATTCTTTAAACCTGATCTTCTCTGCCACGAGCTGGCCTTGCGGATCACCCCGTCCTTCTACTTCAACTATCAAGCCTCGCAAAATATCATTGACCGCATATCTCTTGCCGCTTCGAAGGAAACCTCCATACGTCTTGATGCTCGTATCGTCAGTCAAGAGGACCTGATAATCCACCCGACTCCTATCGCGTATTGTGAAGGCGTCGGCCTCACGTCCGATCACAACGCCCTTAAACTTCATCTTCGCACCATTCGGAATGGAACGTATGCTCGTGACTCGGTCCCTTCTCGTTTGAGCGCTTGAGACTTGCCCAAAAGCTATCGGCGCTCCCGCTAAAAGCAGGGCCAGGCCACAGACCAGGCCAAACGATCGAAATCTCTTGATCTCAGTAATGCTCATAATCAGCTCCTTCAGCGGTAGTTGCGGAAATGCAGTAGTGCACTCCGAGAGGCTCTTATGTCGGGTGATCTGACCTGACTGGGGGAAGTAGAAAAGAGTACCAAAAGCAAAGCAAAAATCATAGATGTTGATAACAACGGCTCTTACGTTCTTAGCCTACGCATCGTCCGAATTCTTGACTTTGGTTAGCATTATAAAGTTATTGTTAGAATGTAGGAGTAACTTATCATTTACTATGAACTTTTCCCCCGGCACAAGTCTCGGTCGTTATAAGGTTCTCTCACTGCTCGGCGAGGGCGGGATGGGCGAAGTTTATCTGTCACTCGACACACGGCTCAATCGTCAAGTCGCGCTTAAAGTTTTGCCTGCCGATTTAATTAACAACCGTGAACCCTTGCATCGCTTCGAGCAAGAAGCGCAAGCCGCTTCGGCGCTTAATCATCCGAACATAATCACCATTCACGAAATAGGAACGGAAGGCGACACGCACTTTATTGCCACTGAGTTCATTGAAGGCGAGACGCTGCGCCGGAAATTGCAGACGACGCGATTGGAGATTGCAGAAACTCTCAATATCGTCACGCAAATCGCCGCGGCGCTTGGCGCCGCACATCGAAGCGGCATCGTGCATCGAGACATCAAGCCGGAAAACGTTATGGTACGCGAAGACGGCTTGGTAAAAGTTCTAGATTTCGGCCTGGCGAAGCTCACCGAGAAGAAAGACAGCTCGCCCGCAGATGTCGGAGCCTCGACGCTCACCTTAATACAAACAACACCGGGTCTGGTGATGGGAACTGTCGCATACATGTCACCCGAACAAGCGCGTGGGCTTGAGGTTGATGCGCGCACGGACATTTTCAGTTTAGGCATCGTGTTGTACGAAATGCTGACAGGAGGATTACCCTTTGCGGGCGAAACAATCAGCGATCGTATTGCGTCCATTTTAACAACAGAACCTGCGCCGCTTTCGCAGTCATCTTCAGATGTGCCCAAAGAGTTGGAGAGAATTGTCGGCAGGACTCTGCGGAAAAACCGTGACGAGCGGTATCAACACATCAAAGACTTATTGATTGACCTGCGCGACCTTAAACAAGATATGGAGTTTGAAGCAAAGCTCGAACGCAGCACCGGGTCAACGAAAGCGATACCGGACAAGGCGGCGTCGGTGTCGAAAATTCAAAGCGCGCAAACAGCTTCAGGTGTGAAGTATCTCGCGGACGAAATAAAAAATCATAAAGTCGTCGCCATCGCCGCGCTGTTGGTTTTGACGGTCGGCATTGCGGCTCTTTACTATTTCACACGTGGCATCGTCTCAAATAAACAAACAAACACCGAGACGATTGATTCGATTGCGGTCTTGCCTTTTGCAAACGCCACTAAAGACCCGAACGTCGAGTATTTATCCGACGGTATTAGCGAAAGTTTGATCAATCGATTGTCGCAATTGACCGGCTTAAAAGTGATGTCAAGCAGTTCCGTTTTTCGTTACAAAGGCAGGGAGCAAGACGCGCAAAAAGTCGGCAACGATTTGAATGTGCGAGCCGTGTTGACGGGAAGTGTCAAACAAATCGGCGACCAACTCGTGATCAACGTCTCGCTGGACGATGTGCATGACAATCATCGAATCTGGGGCGAGCAATATGTTCGCAAGTTCGCGGATGTTTTCGCTGTGCAGAGCGAAATCGCGCAGGAAGTTTCGAGCAACCTGCGTTTGAAGCTGACGAGCGCGGACCAGCGACAACTTGCCAAACGCTACACCGAAAACGCCGAAGCCTACCAGCTCTATCTCAAAGGGCGTTTCTATTGGAACAAGCGCACGCCCAGGGATTTGCAAAAATCAATCGACTATTTCGAGAAGGCAATTGGCGTTGACCCGAATTACGCGCTCGCCTTTGCCGGCCTCGCTGATGCTTACGCGCTACTTTCATCTTATCTAGCTGCGCCGCCGCGCGAAGCGATGCCGAAAGCGCGAGAAGCCGCGCTGAAATCCCTGTCGCTGGATGACCAGTTGGTTGAAGCGCACGCTGCGCTCGGACTGATATTGAACACTTATAACTACGATTTCGCGGGAGCGGAACACGAATTTAAGCGCGCCATCGACCTCAATTCGAATTATGCGACGGCGCATCAGTATTACGGCGAATTATTGATGTATCTCGACAGACGTGAAGCAGCGTCCGCCGAATTTCAGCGAGCTTTGGAACTGGATCCGCTTTCGCTCATCACCAGTCGCATTTACGGCGAAAGTATGCTTTACGCCCGAAAATACGATGCGGCCATCGCCCAATTCAAAAAAACGATTGAATTAGATGCCAATTTTGCGACAGTCCATGTCAGCCTCAGCTTAGCTTATCAATTAAAAGGAGAATATCGGGAAACGATTGAAGAATTCGCAAAATTTCAAGAACTAGTGGGCGAACCGGAAAATGCGGCGGTAATCAGACAGAGTTTCGCCAGAGGCGGCTGGCAAGGATTTCTGCGAAAAATGACTGGTGAACGTCGTTTGTCTAACGCAACACCGTACGCCGTGGCCACATGGTTTGCTCAACTCGGCGAAAAAGATAAGGCATTCGCGGAACTGAATAAGGCGTACGAAAACCGAGAATACAATATTGTTCTGCTCAAGGTTGACCCGCGTTTTGATGATCTACGCTCCGATTCGCGTTTTCAAGATTTACTGCGGCGCGTCGGATTCATGCCATGATCAGTATGAGAAGAGGGAAGACATCAACGCCCGACATCAGCGACGGGCGCAATCAAGTTGAAGATAAAAGCATTGCCACACATCGCGCGTCCGCTGCATGCCGTTGTCAGTCTGCCGGCGGAATGATTACACACTATATTTCCAATATCTTTCGCGCTGATGATTTTGGTGCGCTCCCCCGATCCTGTTTGGCGCGCCTCTAAGGAACATCACAATCATTTAAATTATCGGGAGTACATTCAAGGAACAACCATCGGTTCCTCAACCACACTTGGACTTTGTTTGCGGTCACCGAGCATAGGCCTGGACTCGGTTGGGAAGTACACCTTCAACTTGAGAAATTGTTTTTCAATCAAGTGCCAGCTCAATAAGGCAACAGGAATTATGGCAAGCGTTACCACGATATAAAAGACGATCTGCCATCCGAGTGCAGGACCCGGTAAAAAGTGAAACTGAGTCTCATTAAAGAAGAGATGACGCACGAGATCGCGAATCGGTATATGAGACAGATAAATCGCGTAAGAGTGCTTACCAAAGAACCTTAGAACACCATTGGTAAAAACCTTTCCGATCATGCTCGCGTTCGGCGCATGCAACAGGAGCAGAAGAATCTGAGAAAAGAATATGGCGACGAGTGAGTAGCCTACGGTGAAAGATACAGGCGATTCATAATCTATAAAGCCTAAGAAAAAGAGGACTACAAATATAAATGCTGCGATCGGTGCAACTACGCGGGCAATGCGCGTGGCTGTTAGTGGTCTGTAGGCCACTGAACGAACGGTGATTGCCAGCAGCGATCCCCAGGCGAGAGCATCTACCCGAGATGGTGTCAAAACATAGATTTGGACCCAGGAATAACCTGCGAGCCACATCCCCAACCTCACGAAAAATGCCCCAAAGATTGCGACTATACAAATCTTCCGTAAGGTCCGCGGCTGCATAAAAAAAACCGCGATGGCCCAGATCAAATAGAACTGCTCTTCGATAGCTAAAGACCACGTTACATCCAGTATCCCAAGTCTGGAGGTCGGGACGTTTGCTATTAAGAAATTTGAACAGTAGAAAACGTACCATGGCCAGTCGCTGACCACTATGTCAAACCGGTTATGTATGTTAATCCCTGATGGTAAGTGCGGGAGTATCCGGGGAATAACGAGGAAATTAAAGGCAACCAGGAGGTAATAAAGAGGGAGAATACGCAGCGCGCGTCTGGAGTAAAAATTGCGCAAAAAATGAGGCTTTCCCTTGCTATCAAGCAAGATGCCTGTGATCAAAAAACCAGAGAGTACAAAAAACAGGTCAATGGCATGCATCCCCGCATGAGAGGCATTAACAAACCACGTCTCAAATTGTCCAACGGGTCTAATGACCGTCAAGTGCACGACCAGGACCATCAACGTAGCCATCCCCCGAAACCCATCAAGCGTCGGCACCCGGCCCAGGGAATTTGAAGAATCAGACTGGTTAGACTTAAGGGAATTGCTCATGCTATTTGATTCAGGATAAGCATCCCGGAGCCTTATTCTTCTCAATGCTGCGCCTGATTGGGTTTCAACTTCCGCGATTGAAAAAGAGATCGATAGGTGGATCAAATTTTAAAAGAGAAACAATGAGCCTAACTTGATTACTAGCATCCATTGGCTACCGCCAACGGTTCTGTAT
>JBHEMV010000072.1:0-14598 GCA_046262375.1 Pyrinomonadaceae bacterium | reverse complement strand
GTCGATACCGTTCTGATACCGAGGTAGTAAGTTGAACCAATAGGTGGTGTGGCGGATCGATGTGTCCGCCCTTTATTACAGCCCCCGCAGAGAGGCGCTTTCGACTATTCGAAGGCGCCTTTTGTTTTAGTACAATCTTTTCAATTTTAGTATGCAGGAGTGCGACTGCGCGACTAGATTCGATCTTGCCGGCGCCGCGTTTCCGCAGACTATGTGTTATTTCGGAAGGTGCGTTATAGCATCGTCGATGTTGTATGGCATGATTTATAAGGCTGTGGACTGAGATTGAGGGCCGAAAGGAGTTTTGCTTGATTACTTGTCGCAAGATGAGCGCCGCCGATGTTTCCGAGGCATTTGAGATGCTGAGGGCGTTTCTGCAGGAGGATGAACATTACCGCGCCAGCAGCCAGGCTTATGGCGACAAGGGATTCCAGGGACTGAATGACGCTCTTGATCTCTTTCTCGAGCAACCTGAGCTGGGATTTGTGTGGCTGGCTCATGACGAAAACGGCGCGTCGGGTATTTGCGTGATCTGTTATGCCATCTCGACATCGATGGGTGCAGTGGTCGCGAAGCTCGACGACGTTTCAGTGAAAGCGGATCGGCGCGGCAAAGGAGTCGGCAGCGCTCTTTTGGAGCAACTGAAGGGACAACTTAGAAAGGAAGCCGTAACCCGGATAGACGTTGCAGTACATCTCGAGAACCCGGAGGCGCGACGGTTTTACGAACGGCTCGGGTTTGTATCGCTGAACGAGGAGCGCTTGGCCTGCGTGATTTGAACTCTGAAAATTAGCCGCGGATTTACGCGGATAAACGCGGATCTAAACAATCGCAGACATGAACAACTTAACCTTCGTAAGGTCGATGCTACTCCCGCTGCATTTACAACTATCAGCGTTGGAGTTAGATGAGATGGAGGCTCACTAGGTCGCCTTGCGCGCTAGCTCCACGTTCCTGGTGAAAGTCTTTCAGATCCGCGTACATCTTAGATCTGCGGCTGGCTTTGCCCTAAAAGTCCTCGTTGCTGGGACTGACATGATCTGTGACTTTTGAGGCAAAGCCTCTGCGGCTACTTTTTCTGTGGGAGATTCGCAATCTCTTCGAAGTATTTGGCGAAGGCCACCATCCCGCCTGATGCTTGTTGCCAATCGAAGTTCTCATTGGGTGCATGATAGCCATGTTCGGGAAGGGACAGCCCGAGAAACAGCACCGGACACTTTAATACCTTCTCAATACTGGTCATAGCTCCGATCGTTCCCCCGTCCCGCACAAAGACTGCATCACGCTCAAACGCAAACTTGACGGCTCTCTTCAACAATTCAGGCAAAGGCCCGTCCATCGGAGTAAGAAAGGCTGGGGCTGCATGCCCAAACTCAATTTTGACATCAGGATTCTTCTCCTTTACGGCAGCCTTAATTAGTTTCTGAATCTTCTCGGGGTCCTGCCCGGGGACTAATCGGCACGATGCCTTCACTTCTGCGCGAGGCGGCACAATGGATTTTTGGCCCGGGCCCTGATAGCCACCCACTACGCCATGTATTTCCAATGTGGGTGCACCCCAGATTCGCTTCATCACTTCAAGCGAGTCCTCGGTGCGCATGAGTTTTAGATGGTGTGCTTTCTTGAAACCGCTTGCAGTGAAGCCAGAGTTGGCCCAATCGTTTAACTCCGCTTGCGACGGGGGAATTACATCGTCGTAGAAGCCCTTAATCATGACCGTGCCGGTAACTGGATCATAGATATCACAAACGAGCCTCATCAACTCTGCAATGGGATTGCGGGCCGCACCCCCTACTTCCCCGGAATGAGTATCAGTAGTTGCTGTTTCCAAAGTGAGCAGGAAACTGAGCAAACCCCGCAACCCGGCCGAACAGGCTGGTCGCTCTCTTGAGACCCAAACGGTATCAGAAACGACCACCGAGTCGGTGCGGAGATCTGAAACGGCCCTGGAGATGATCTTTTCAAAATTTGGCGACCCGATCTCTTCTTCAAATTCCCACAGGAAACGAATGTTGATCGGAATACCGGCTTCCCTCGCCGCCCGAGCGCCGAAGAGGGCCGAGAGCGCGGGTCCTTTATCGTCAGTTGTACCGCGGCCAAGATAGCTATCGCCCTTCTGCGTCATGACAAAAGGCTCTGTGTCCCAGGGTTCAGTCGCTTTCGACGCAGGTTGAACATCCATGTGGTTGTAAACAGTCACGGTCGGCAGGTTATTGTCTGAGCCAAAAACAGCATGAACCGTGGGGTTACCGTTATCGACCTCATAAACATCCACTTTGCCGCCAAACCGGCGCAGCGTTTCGACTGTTAAGTCAACACCCTTGCGAATGTCTTCTGCATGCGACGGATCACAAGAGACCGTTGGTGTTTCGACGAAACGCTTTAGGAGGGCTTCGTATTCCTCACGGTGGCTTTTGGCAAATGAGAAGAGTTGGTTTCGGTCCAGAGCGTTCGCCATTACGAGAAATCCTCCGATCGGATCCTGGTTGAATAATAAGGTTTAATTGCCGGGTAGCCCTTTTTGCCCCGCTCGAGCAGTCTATTTTAACGAATCGTCGGAAACGGTTCGGAGCAAGGACAAAGGGCATAATCCCGTTTCGGACATAGTGTAATCAAGATGCGTGTCAAAACGCTAAAAGAGAGCGCGAAATATTTACCTTTGAAAACCCGAAGGGCAACGTTTTGTAAATCTTAACTCACTAACTTCCTGAGAACGAATCGGTAACTTTCGTCAAAATGCGGCCGGATTTCTCGGGATTTCAATTTAAATGCCCAGGCTTTTATTCTCAGGGAGAACTGCTGACAAGACTCCTTCCTGCACCGACTCCTCGCCGGTACTGGCGCAGTTTGCCTTTGCGAGTCTTTGCGCCTACTTTGCGCGCTTTGCGGTTCCGCTGTTTGTTTTACCGCAAAGGACGCGAAGAAACCGCAAAGAAACGCAAAGAGATGCGTCCAAACCAGCAAATTGAAGCACCTACGCCGCCGCTTCCGTTCAGTTGCTTTGGCTCTTCGTGTTATTCTGACAGACCCGCTTTTAACCCCGAAAGGCGGGCGGGCGTTAGTTAATCGGGTCAAGAACAGGGTCTTCAGGAGGTTTTTCGTGAGAACAAGATTTTACCTGCCCCCAGCCATATTTTTTCTTTTGGCGCTTTCTTTTAACTCCACCATTTATTCCCAACCGAACGGTACCGCACGCCGGCAACCGGGAAATTCATCTGAAGGTGCACCTTCAGCCAACGCCCCAGGTTCCCGCGCTCGCGCGACCGGTACCGCCGTGAAGAGTGACCTCGCAGAGGCGCTTTCGGTAATTCAGGACAATTATATTGACGGCAAAAAGCTGGATTACAACTCCATCTTCAAATCGTCGATTAGCGGCATGTTAAGTGTTCTCGACCCGCATTCCACGTATTTCGATCCCATCGAATATGCCTCATTTAAAACAGAACAGAGGTCGCAATATTTTGGTATCGGCGCGACCATTGGTGACCTGCACCAGGGCGATCAGATCAGCACTTACATTCGTGCGACATTCGAGGATGCTCCCGCTTCACGCGCAGGTCTGCGTTATGGTGACCGCATAGTTGCGGTTGACGGACAGCCGATGAAAGGCAAAACGTTTTCCGAAGTGCGCAAGTTTTTATTAGGACCACGCGGCACAGTGGTCAAAGTCACTGTCGAGCACGCGGCCACTGGACTAAGCGAGACGGTCACTATAACCCGCGATGCCGTGTCGCTGCCTTCGATTCCGCAGGCTTACATGGTCAGGCCAGGCGTCGGCTATATAGCAATGACTGGTGGATTCAACACTACAACTGCCGACGAGTTTCAGGCTGCGCTCGAGTCTCTTCATTCGAAGGGCATGAATATGCTGGTTCTGGATTTGCGTGGGAATCGCGGCGGCCTGTTGATCCAGGCAGTGCGGGTGGCCAACACGTTTCTGCAACGCGGTCAGCTAATCGTCACGCAAAAAGGAAGAATCAGAGGAAGTACTGAACCATTTGCCGCGCTCAACGATTCTCCCGATCCCGTTCCATTAGTGGTTCTGGTAAATGGCGACACCGCATCGGCGGCCGAGATCGTTGCCGGCGCTTTGCAGGATCACGATCGTGCATTAATCGTGGGGGAAAGTACTTTTGGCAAGGGACTGGTGCAGCTTCCTATTCAACTCGAATACGATTCAGCGCTGCTCTTAACTATCGCTAAATATTTCACGCCTTCGGGCCGGCTGATTCAGCGCGACTATTCGAATGGCGGTTTCTACGACTACTACACGAGGGGCGGATTATCGGATTTTAAGCAAGGTCTGAGGGACCCTCAACCGTCTGGTCCTGAAAGTCACACAGATACTGGCCGGGCTGTTTACGGAGGGGGTGGTATCGCGCCCGACGAGATCGCCAAACCGGCCAAGGTCACAATCTCTGAAGGACGACTCGGTGATTCAATCTTCGCTTTTTCGTTGGAGTTAATTGCGGGGCGCGTGGCGGGTTTTGAGAACTATAAAGTCCAACGAGCCATCGAGTATAACCATGATCTTCAGGCAACTGACTTTCCCATCACTGAAGCTTTATTCAGGGAATTTAAGCGTTTCGTTGCCGGCAAACCGGTATTCAAAGTGACGCCGGAACAATTGGACCGGGCGCGTCCATTCGTCGAGCGGCAATTGCGTTACGACCTGGCGACGGCCGCATACGGATCTATGGCCGCGGTGCAGGTTTTTAATGATACCGATCCGCAAATCGCGCGAGCTGTGGATGCTATGCCGCGAGCTCGTGAACTCGCTCAGGCTGCGAGACGCGCACGAGCACGCTCCTGAACTGCGTAGGACAGGCATTCCTGCCTGTCGTTTCTTCCTGTTTGGGGAACGACGACAGACAAGAATGTCTGTCCTACAAACATCATTCAATCAGCAATACAATCTTTCCAAAGCTTTCATTCGATTCCATTCGAGCGTGAGCATCCCGAATCTCTTCCAATTTATAAACTCGATCAATAACCGGTCGGACGCTGCCTTCTGCCAGTAGTGGGACAACGTGGTCGGCAAATAATCTCGTGGCCGCAGCTTTCTCTTCCGCTCCCCGAGCGCGCAACACGGTGCCCATAATCGTTAATCGTTTACGCATTACAATACTAAAATTAAGCGGTGCCTGCGCTTCTGCTGTGGTTCCCACCAGTATCAAGCGGCCAAGGGAAGCCAGCGCGTTAAGGTTGGCTTCGAGGTACTTAGCTCCAACAAGGTCTATGATAACGTTGATACCACGACCCCTGGTCCATTCCTGCGCAGCTTCGGCAAAAACTTCGGGGTCGTCTTTCACAACTACCACTCCAGTCAAACCGTATTCTCGGGCACGCTCGAGTTTGTCGGCAGTGCGAGAAGTTCCAAATGCTTTAGCGCCCGCGGCACGCGCGAGTTGAAGAGCCGCAGTGCCCACTCCTGAGCCGGCGGCATGGACCAACATTGTCTCCCCTGATCTGAGATTCGCGCGCGTGAACAGTGCGTCGTGAGCGGTAATGAACACTTCGGGCACGGCGGCAGCTTCGGTCCATTCAAGATTTGCAGGAATCTCGACCAGATGACTTTCCGGTACGATCACGTATTCGGCCTGAGCTCCACCAGCGATAATTCCAAAAACGCGCTGTCCTCGTTTCCATAGACTCGCTTCCGCGCCAAGGTCATCTACTTCTCCGGCAAACTCCAGCCCGGGAATATTCTGCGGCACTCCGGGAGGCGCCGGGTAGTGGCCCATACGCTGTAAAACGTCCGCTCGATTCAGCCCGGCAGCACGCACGCGTACTCGAACCCGATCCGCCGTCGGTCGCGCCGGCATCTCGACTTCTCGAATCTCCAATCCTTCAATGCCGCCGTGAGCGGTGATTGTTACTGCTTTCATGCGATGGATGGTAAATGGCGATTCGTGAATCGTAAATGGGATAGGGAAAATCTTCTGTCGCCGACTGGTGCAGTTTGAATGTAGGCGGCCTTTTCTCATTAGCACCGTGGCTTTAGCCCGGTGTGAGGGTTGGGTTCAAAAGGAACCGTCTAGGCCGTTTCCGGCGCCTCGGTGTAAGTCGGTGTTCTCTAACGTTTTCGGCTATGCCGTCTGATGTGCGGAAAGGCTCTGCCTTTCCGCGGGCTGAGAAAGTGAGAGGCTACGCCTCGAACAACTGATCGGAGGCACAGCCTCTTGGAATCAAGAGTGCGATCCGGAAAGGCATAGCCATTCCGCACATCAGGCGGCCGAGCCGCGCGGCACTCCTGAGATACAATCGACAGACAAAGCACTATGAATTTCACCGCGCTAGAGCTTCGGTGCTAATGAGAGGCGGTACGACCCAACTGAACCAGTGCTGCACCCACTATGATGAAGGCTCGAGGTTTACCATTCACCAGTCACCATTTACCATTCACCTTTCTATGAATAAGCCTCTCATCATAATCAACAACATTGCAGCCAAAGCTCGGCGAGCGTGGCCTATTATTCGGGAGCAGCTTGGAGCCAGCGAAATCAACTATGATTCCTATGAAACTACTCATCGCGCTGATGCAACGGCACAAACTAGACTTGCCCTTAGAGCCGGCGTCACTAAGATCGCCGTAGTTGGCGGAGACGGTACGCTGAGCGAGGCGGCGGAAGGTTTTTTTGAGTTTAGCAAACGTGTGGAAGAGCTGCCTTCGCAATTAAACTCAGAGGCCTCGTTGGCTATTCTTCCCGCCGGCACCGGTGATGATTTTGCGCGAGGCTTGTTGGGCTACCGAGCGCCCCTTGAGAAATGGATTGAGATCTTTGTCTCCCACTGTCGAGCGCAGGATGCGGAGAGCACCCGGTTGGTAGATGTCCTCTACGGCCGCTGCAATGAATACAAAACCCCGTTCATCTGCTTGAACGCTTCCACAATGGGAATCGGCGGGGAGACGGCGGCCCGCGTGGCGGCTCAGGGGAAATCCATGCGCAGATTTTCGGGTGAAGCGCGCTTTGCCGCTGCCGCTATGGCCGCCCTGGTAGCCTGGCGTGAGCGCCGAGTGCGAGTGTGGGTCGACGACCGTGAAGTCATTGATGGCCGCATGAACCTCGCAGCCGTAGCCAACGCGCTTTACGCTGGAGGCGGAATGATGCTATCGCCCCAGGCAAATATTGATGATGGCAAACTAGATGTCATAACTGCTTCTGGCCTAGATCGTGCGCAGGTGTTACGCGAGCTGGCGCGAATTCATAAAGGCGGGCATATAACAAACCCGAAGGTGCGAATCGTTCAGGGAAGAAGCGCACGAGTGGAAACTTTTGCGCCTGAGGATGCCATGCCGATCGAGGCTGATGGAAACGTGCGCGGACATACACCCGTCGAGTTTCGCGTTATGCCGCAAGCGCTGCGGTTTGTAGTGCGATAAAGTAAAAAGAGGTGGTCAAAGCCAAATTTCCTTCTATTCCCTGTCGCCGAATCTCCTGCCTATTCTAAGGAAAATCTCCTTCTATTCATCCGTCGCCGAGTCTTCTCCCTATTCATTTATTGCCGACTTCATCCTTTCGATCGCCGCAACTTTGCTTAATCGACGCCGGTGGCGCTCCTCGCCCGTAAAGCGGGCGGCCACAAATGCACGCACAATGTCGAGGGCTAGTTCTTCTCCGATAACTCGCGCTCCCAGACAGAGTACGTTGCAGTCGTCGTGTTCGCGTGATTGATGTGCGGAATAAGTATCACCACAGAGGGCGGCGCGGATTCCATTGAGTTTGTTAGCGGCAACTGAAGCACCGACGCCGCTGCCGCAAACGAGAATTCCGATGTCGGCGTTATCTTCTTGTAAAGCCTGACCCACCTTCAAAGCATAATCAGAATAGTCATCAGGGCGGGAACCGACGTGTGTGCCAAAATCAAGAATCTCGTGTCCGTCTGAATCCAGGTCCTGGATTACCCGCTCGTTGAGCGGGTAACCACCGTGGTCAGCGCCGATTGCGATTCGCATGGTCCATCACGCCTTATGGTTGAGAGCTCTTTCTTTGTAGCTCTTCGTGTTCTTTCCTCATCTGGTGCTGAAGAGTCAGAGGAACGTTTGTTAATTTTAAAAACGGCACTCTTTGTGAAGCGTTTTTGTCTGCAACGAAATCACCTGGATCTACTCTGAACCCGGCGACAACAATAAAGTTTCGACAAGGTATGGACCTGACCTGGATGTACTCGTGATCTTCGCCGGTTTTTTTCCAAACCCCATCCACTTTCAACCCTTCGGCGACACTCTTCAAAAATTCTTCAAGAGACTTCCATTTGGTTTCGTCTGAATAGACCACCTCGATTGAGGCCACACGGTTGTCAACCATTTCCAGCCTGGTTTTCCTGGCGCCGGAGAATTCCGGGTACCTGGAGGTATCAACAAGTAAGACCACGGCACCGGAACGAGTTGAAGGTTCGCGCTTCACACCTTCATTCATGGCTGTATTTTCAATAACGATCCTGGTTGAACCTAGCTTATCTGGGGTGACATCGGGAAGGTCTGGAAACCTGGAACGGATACTATCGAGCGTCATGCCGAGCCGAAAACCTCGCACCTCGGGAGCCTGATCCAGATCGATCTCACATTTGGTTGAGCATCCTAATTGTCCTGGAATGACGAGGAAAAAGATCAAAAAACTCAGCAGAGATAATGAAACCGTTTCGCGAGATGGTCTTTTGGTTCTCATTCCCGTGAGTCGATTAAGAGGAGCCATGCTCAACACCGATTTTCAACATTCGATAGCGAACTAATCAGAACCGAGAGCGGTAGCGACCGGCCCGATGCTCATCACGCGATTAACGCTTAATCAGCTTCTAAGAGTAGAGCTCTCGCGCGGTTGAGAACATTCTCTACATTGAACCCCAACTCGCGCATCGCCACATCGCCTGGCGCAGAGGCGCCAAAACGATCAAGGCAAATAACATCGCCTTCTCGCCCAACGTAGCGATCCCATCCCTGGCGCACGCCCGCTTCGATAGCCAGACGGCGAGAAACTGAAGGTGGAAGGACTTGATCGCGATAATCTTCTGGTTGTTCCTGGAAAAGCTCAAGGCAGGGCAGGGAAACTACGCGCGTCGGAACGCCCTCTTTCTGCAGGGCCTCACGCGCTTCCAGTGCCAGACCCACTTCGGACCCGGTGGCGAGCAGGATCAGTTGAGGTGTAATGCTCTGGGGGCTCACTGAAGGTCGGGCCTCTGTCGCGTCGGCTTCCACGCCTTCATTTCCTGCCTCGGCGAGTACGTAAGCGCCGCGGCGCAGGCCGTCAGCGGAGTTATGACGGGTTCGATCTATCACAGCAACTTTTTGGCGAGTCAACGCGAGTGCGGTGGGCGCATGGCGTCTCAGAATCGCGATCCTCCATGCTTCGCTAACTTCCGCCGGATCTGCCGGGCGAATCACAAATAGATTCGGAATCGCGCGCAGCGCGGCAATGTGTTCAATGGGCTGATGTGTCGGTCCATCCTCCCCAAGTCCGATGGAGTCGTGGGTGAAGACATAAATCACCTGTACTTCAGAAAGCGCCGCGAGACGAATGGCCGGACGCATGTAATCGGAGAAGGTGAGAAATGTTCCGCCATAAGGAATCAACCCGCCATTTAAGGAAATTCCGGTGAGTGTTGACCCCATAGCATGCTCGCGCACGCCGAAGTGAAGAATCCTTCCCTGATAAGAGCCTGCTTCGAAGTCGCCACTACTCTTGATGTCAGTGTTGTTGGACACCCCGAGATCAGCTGAGCCGCCAACAAGCATCGGCAAATGTGGCGCCAGGGCATTAATGACTTCGCCACTTGCGACTCTTGTCGCAACGGGCTTGGAATTGTTGAAAGTGGGCAAGTGCTTTTCCCAATCTTCAGGTAGTTCGCCTTTCATGGTTGAGCGCCAAAGGCCACCGAGCTCGGAATGTTTCTGTTCGTATTTCTCAACTAAGGCATTCCATTCCTCTTCTTTCCGCGAACCACGATCGACGGCTTTGCGAAACTGGGCCAACGCTTCGTCCGGAACATAGAATTGTTTGTCCTCAGGCCAGCTGAGGTGACGTTTCGTTTCGCGTACCGCTTCTTCGCCCGGCGCGTCGCTGTGGGCTTTGCGCGTACCCGCCGTCGGCATGCCATAACCAATTGTCGTCTTCACTGAAATCAAGGACGGTTTTGTTCCTACCGACTGCGCCTCGCGAATCGCAGCGTCGATGGCCTCAAGGTCGTTGCCATCTTCTACAGTTAGCGTGTGCCAGCCGTAGGCCTCGAATCGTTTGGGCACGTCTTCACTGAATGCGAGGTTGGTAAAGCCCTCGATGGTCACATTGTTGTCGTCGTAAAGGTAGATCAGTTTGCCCAACTTAAGGTGGCCGGCAAGGGAAGCTGCTTCTGAGGCGACACCTTCCATCAGGTCGCCATCGGAAACAATTGCGTAAACATGATGATCGATAAGCGGAAACTCTTCTTTGTTGAACTTCGCGGCCAGATGCGCCGCACCCATCGCCATGCCGACACCATTGGCGAAGCCCTGGCCCAGCGGGCCGGTAGTGATTTCAACACCAGGCGTCATGCCATACTCTGGATGGCCCGGCGTCTTCGAGCCCCACTGGCGAAAGTTTTTGATCTCATCGAGCGCTAAATCGTAACCAGTCAAATAAAGTAGCGAATAAAGCAGCATTGAGCCATGACCCGCCGATAGCAGAAAACGATCGCGGTTCTCCCACTTCGGGTTCCTCGGATTGTGGCGGAGGAAGCGGGTCCAAAGCACATAGGCCATCGGTGCGGCGCCGAGAGGCAGCCCGGGATGGCCCGATTCCGCCTTTTGCACCGCATCAAGCGAAAGCGTGCGAATTGTGTTAATGCAAAGCTTGTCGAGGTCGGGTATGGGTGTGGTGTTTTCCTGTTGCACTTGCGCGCTCATTTCACCTGTCCTGCTTTTTTCGGTTAGTTTTCTGCGAACAGTTTCTTGTAGATTCGCTGCTGTTGCTCGATCCCTTCCTGATACACCGCATGACGCGACATATCAGGCTCGAAGATCCTTTCAACGGATACCGCAAATTCTTCAATGCTATGTATTTTGCCCGCCGCTTCGAGCGCAAGCAAGGCGGCGCCCCGCATGGATGCTTCTGGTAGTCTGGATGCCATCACTCGACTACCAAGAACGTCGGCGAGGATCTGCACCCACGTGGGAGAAGAACGCAGCGCATGACCGGACGCAACGATGGTCGCGCCTGGAGCCAGGGGTTTCAGCGCGCGCGCGATCAGCGAGAAGCGGTAGGCGACCGCTTCCATCGCGGCCCGAAGAATTTCAACTGGACGGGTTTGCAGATTCAGTCCCAGGATCGCGCCACTGGCCGCGGGCGTCCAGCCGGTGCTGCGTTCACCCGCCCAGAACGGCAAAATTGTAAGACCGTGCGCATTTGGGTGTAGCAGCTCCAGTTCACCCTCTATGTACTCGGCATCTTCGCCATACAACAGCCATTCTTTGATCCAGTTGTACAGCCCGCCGCCATCTGACAGGGCTCCGCCGACAAGGATGCGACTTCTGTCGGCGCGATAACACCACAGCTCACTAGCAAGCGGATCGGGGGGCTCGCCTTCAAAAAGTACGCGCATGGCCCCGGAAGTGCCGATCATCAGCGCCACTTTTTCAGTTGAATGACAGCCTGCGCCGATGTTATTCGCGGCACCATCGCCAATTGCCGGAAACAGACGCGCATCATCGAGTTGCGGCCAGCGCAACGCATACGAGCGTGTTAGTCCATTAAACGTGCGGTTTGGTCCGGCAATTTCAGGAAGATGTTCAACACCAATATGAAGAGCTTTGAGCAGTTCTTCGTCCCATTCACATGTTCGTTGATTGAGCAGGCCGGTTCCTGAAGCCATTGAAACACTAGTTGCCGTCTCACCAAAGAATTTAAGCGTCAGATAATCAGCAAAAGAGAGCCAGCGGTCGGTTGCTCGGAAAACTTCTGGTTCTACGTTTTGCAATCTAAGTAATTTTGCCGGCCAGTAGCTGGGATGAAAGCGGCATCCCGTGCGCACATGAAATTTCGCTTCATCAAGTTCAGATCGGAGTTGAGAAGCGGCTTCGGCCGCTCGCGAATCAGACCAACCAAGCACGGGGCTCGTGGGCTGACCTGTTTCATCAACACCCAGCAGGCTGTGCCAGAAACAGGATATTGCGATCAACTCAATATGAGTAATTGGCTCATTGAGTTTTGCAAAAAGGGCATCGAGTGTTCTCGCGACCTGCTCGAGTAACAGGTCGGCATCGATAATTGCATAATCGCTAATACCCGCAACTCTTGAATTAATCCTGACGCTGGCACCTTCTATTTCCTCGGCACTCCCGTCAAAAACAGCAGCGCGAATGCCAGAAGTCCCGATATCCAGACTAAGCAATATCGCTGCTTTTGAGGCCGCCATCACAGAGACGAGTTCCGGCAAAGGCTCAAACCCGTCTATTACTTCATCAAGCACGTTGCTCATTTTGGTTAAACAGTAAACAGCAAACAGTGAGCAGCAAACAGCAGGACAAACGCAGGTACATTAAGGAGGCAGACGGCAGCGTATATTGCTGATTCTTGACCGCCGGCTATTGACTCCTGTTTGCTGTTCACCGTTTGCTTTTGCTGTTTGCTGTCTGCTGTTTGCCTGTTCACTTAAAGTTTGTATCGGGAGAATAGAACAAGGTCATCTCGTAGTCCACATCTCGTCGTTTATAGGAGGCACCTGCTAAAATCCGAAGCGTGCAAGCGCAAACACTTCATTGCCCAAATTGTGGCGCTGCGAGTTCAACAGACGCCCCGCTATGCCAGTTTTGCGGTTCCAGACTGGCGACTGTTGCCTGTCCTTCATGTTTCGCAATGATGTTTCTTGGCAGCAAACACTGTCCGCGATGTGGGGCCGCCGCTGTCGTTGCGGAGAACACAGACTTACAGGCGCGCTTATGTCCACGGTGCCGCATTGAAATGCAATCAGTTGCGATTGGGGTAACAACGCTACGCGAGTGTTCGAGATGCGATGGCCTGTGGGTTGACGTCAGGTCTTTTGAAAAGATCTGCGCAGATCGAGAGCACCAGTCAGCGGTTTTGGGAACCGCGTCGCCAGTGCCGGCAAGCGCAGGCGAAACGAGTAAAGTAAATTACGTGCCTTGTCCGGAATGTTCTCAACTAATGAATCGAATGAATTTCGCGCGGTGCTCGGGTGTTATTGTGGACCTTTGCAAGAACCACGGAACCTGGTTTGATCGCGAGGAGTTGAGCAGGATCATCGAATTCATACGAGACGGCGGTCTTAATGAAGCCCGTGCGAAGGAGAAGCTAGCGATTGCGGAGGAGCGCGAACGGTTGCGCCAGGATCAACTCGCCGTGGACATGCGTCGCTCAACAATTCTCGGCCAGGGGGATGATCAGGATCATCGCATAACGGGCATTGCCTCAGCGCGAGGGCTACTAAAGCTTCTGCTTGATTAATTGCGGGAATGGGAATTGTGGTCCTGATGCAGTTTCCTGGATGAGCCTTCATCCCTTTGCGTTTTCTTTGCGCCTACTTTGCGACCTTTGCGGTTCCAATGTTTTGTTTTACCGCAAAGTACGCGAAGGACACGCAAAGAGTCGCAAAGGCAAACTGCGCAGGGCCGGAATTTTACTTAACGGTTTTCCTTATCAAACTTATGAAATCTTCAATATCCTTTTCCGTCGTATCGAAGGACGTCATGAACCTGACTTCCGACGTTTCTTCGTTCCAAACGTAGAAGAAGTATTCCTCCTGGAGCAGCGGCACATATTTCGCTGGCAGGAGCGCAAAGACGCCATTTGCCTCTACGTTCTGGGTGATCGTTATTTGCGGGATTTTCCTTAGTTCGTTCGCCAGCAGCTGGGCCATGTGATTTGCATGCTCGGCATTTTGCCGCCAGAGATCGTTGCCTAGTAACGCTTCAAACTGGGCGGAGATGAATCGCATTTTTGAGGGAAGATGCGTGCCCTGCTTACGGGTGTACTTGAAATCCCTTGCCAGCTCGGCATCGAAGAAAACGACTGCCTCGCCATACATCATTCCATTCTTGGCTCCCCCGAAGGACAGAATATCAACACCCGCCTCCCGCGTTATTATCTTGAGTTCGACACCAAGGCTCGCGGCTGAATTCGAGATGCGCGCCCCATCCATATGCAGCAACATGCCATTGTCATGAGCAAAGCTTGAAAGTTCCTTTACCTCAGGTGGTGTGTAGACTGTGCCCATCTCCGTAGCTTGCGAGATGGAAATCACCCGGGGCTGAACGTGATGTTCGAAGCCGACACCATGGAGAAATGACTTAATCTGCTCGTTTCTTATTTTGCCGTCAGGCGTTGCTACCGAAAGGAGTTTACAGCCGGTGAATTTCTCCGGCGCACCACATTCGTCTACGTTGATGTGCGCCGTTTCCGCACAGATGATCGCATGGTGCGACTGTGTGACGGCTTTCAAGCCCAGCACATTCGCCCCGGTACCGCCGAACACAAAAAAGACTTCTGAATCTTTTCCAAAGTGGCCCCGGAAGATTTCAATTGCTCGTGCCGTGTAGGGGTCATCGCCATAGGCAATCACGTGGCCATCGTTAGCGGCAGCAATCGCCTCCATGATCTTCGGATGAAC
>JBHEMV010000071.1:0-14749 GCA_046262375.1 Pyrinomonadaceae bacterium | reverse complement strand
CTTGTCACCGCTTTTTATTATTAGTACAAAAGCCAGTACTAGTACAAAACGCCGGCAGCTTCCGGATCGGCCGGGGGTCCACGCGCGTGGTGGCAGGATTCTCGGCTGAGTTCCTCTTTCAAAATGTTGTTTCGTCTTTCAGAAGTACACAAGTCTTACGGCACGCAAGATGTCTTGCGCGGCGCCTCGCTGCAAGTCAACCCCGGCGAACACATTGGGCTCGTCGGCCGCAACGGGGCCGGGAAGACAACAATCTTTCGTCTGGTAAACGGGGAAGAGACTCCTGACCGAGGCGAAGTTATTCGCGCTCGCGGGACGCGTCTTGGTTTGTTAGCACAACACATCCACTTCGAGGCGGGCTCGACTGTGCACGAGTCTGCCCTCTCTGCCTTCGGCCACCTGCAGCAGATTGAGCACGAGATGCACGAGCTTGAGCATCGCATGGCCGAGGCGGCCGCTGACCTGGACAAGGTGCTCGAGCTATACAGCGATTTGCAGCATCAATTTGAGCGCGAAGGTGGTTTTGAATACGCCGCGAAGGCCGAAGCGATTTTGCAGGGGCTGGGATTTGATCGAGATACCTGGCCGCTGGAAACTGAAAAGCTTTCGGGTGGCCAACAAAATCGCCTTGGCCTCGTTCGCTTGTTACTTGCCGAGCCCGACGTGCTCTTGCTCGATGAACCGACTAACCATTTAGACGTTTCGGCGGTTGAGTGGCTCGAGGAATTCCTGCAAACCTATTCATCCGCCTACGTGGTGATTAGCCACGATCGTTATTTCCTGGATCGCGCATGCAAACGCATTATCGAGCTGGAGAATGGACGCGCCTCGATCTACACGGGAAACTATTCTGCTTACCTCGTCGAGCGCGAGGAGCGAAGAGAAGCCCAACAACGTGCTTACGACAACCAGCAGCAGTTGATCGCGAAGACCGAAGAATTTATCCGCCGAAACCTTGCCGGTCAAAAAACGAAACAGGCAAAGTCGCGACGCACAATGTTGCAAAAGCTCGACCGGATAGATTCAGTCAGAGCGGATCAGTCATCAGGCGACTTTCGTTTGCAGAAAATCGAGCGCACGGGAAACCATGTTCTTAGCGTCGAAGAAGCAGCCATCGGATACGTCGACAAGCTCTTGGCCCGCGACATCGCGTTTATTCTTCGGCGTGGTGAATGTCTCGGCATCATTGGCCCGAACGGATCGGGGAAAACCACTTTTCTAAAAACAATTCTTAAAAAGATTCCGCCGCTGGCGGGCGAAATTCGCTGGGGCACCAAAGTCGAGATCGGTTACTACGCTCAGCAACTCGATGACCTCGACGATCGAAACGAAATCATTATGGAGTTGCGTCGAGTGGCTCCTTCGAATGCAACCGCGGGGGAGTTACGCTCGTTTCTGGCCAAGTTCCTTTTTAGAGGCGACGATGTTTATAAACATGTTCGCGATCTGTCCGGAGGCGAAAAGGGAAGACTGGCATTGGCAAAGCTGATCTATTCGCGGGTTAACGTCCTGGTTCTCGATGAGCCGACAAATCATCTCGATATTCCTTCGCGCGAGGCATTGGAAGAAGCTCTCGATGCCTACGAAGGGACAATCCTAACCATAAGCCACGATCGTTACTTTCTGGATCGCATCGCCACTCAAATCCTCGCGCTCAATGGGCAGGGACTCGCCGAGCATTACGAGGGTGACTATACCCAGTATCACGACTGGAAGGCATCGCGAAGCTCCTCCGGTGAGCTTCCGCCGTCTAACGAAAACGGCAGACGTTCTGAAGATCTAGCCGGCGGAGAGGCTGTGGTCCAACCCGTCCCCGAGCGGGGGAAAACCGCCGCTTCAGGAGCTTCAAAACAACGCGGGAAGAACAAACCACAGGCTTCCGCAGGAAAGTCTCAATCGATCAAGGTGATCAAAAAGAAAAAGAGCGAGGATGTAAAGCCGGAGTTATTAGAGGCAGAGATTGCTAAGACTGAAAATAGACTAAAGGAGATCTCCGACCAGATGTCGCTGCCCGAAGTTGCGCGCGACGCGACACAGCTGGTCAAGCTCGACGAAGATTACAAGCAAACCGAAGTGCGCCTGGCGGTTCTCTACGACCAATGGGAGAAAGCCGCGGCGCAGAGCTAGATGCGGCCGTGAATCCGATTAGCGAGTTCAGCCTTTAGGCTGCCGCTTCGCACGCAAGCTAAAGCTTGAACTCTAAACTGATTGAGTGGCATTCAAAGAAGTTCAGAGTTCAGCCTTTAGGGTGCCGCTTCGTTACGCAAGCTAAAGCTCGAACCCAAATTGCTTTACTGTTGAATTGGACCACGCTTGACAGCAGTTAGACCCTTTGTTACTTTCGGGCCTCATTTCAGGTCTTTCAAAATTAACTCAATGATTTAGGCGCGTAGCTCAGGGGTAGAGCACTACCTTGACACGTAAACGGCGCTACGGCCTAATACCTTCGAATAGGCGCGTAGCTCAGTTGGTAGAGCGCTGCCTCGACACGGCAGAGGTCTGGGGTTCAAGTCCCCACGCGCCTACCATTTTTATTCCTGGCGCTTTCAACACTATCCTTCCTTTTTAGGAACTTTTCGCACTTCAAGATCATTTGACACGATTTTGTCGGTTCAAATTCTGTAGGTTTTGGACTGGCTGCTCCAGGAACTCCTGCCTTCGGAGAACAGGCCACCGCCCTGAGTTCAGTGCCGGAGGAGCAGTAATCGTCACCGAAAGCTCACTGCGCGGTGGTTCTCTTTTCGGATTTACGGCCGGGTTCGGCTTATCTTATCTTTACCAGCAATTTTCGAACGTCCGGAGAGCAAATCTCCAGTATCTTCTAACGCTCTTGGCGGCTCCAGCAGTTTCGATGGCTCCTTTTACCGTCCGCTTTGTCGGGGATAATAGCTCGCATCTCGACGGTGCGCCATGAAACTTAACGGGCGACTGATGAGGTCAGTACCACGACATGACACACCGCTAACTAGGTCCACCCGCTACCGAGACTGTGAAAACTCAGCGATCCCAAAGGAGGGCTCAAGCTCTGCCAATTTGCAGGTTAGGAAGGGCGGCTTGCCTCCGCTCGAGCGCCAACTGCGCCACTGGTTACTTCACCGTTGAAGTTACAGCCGCTCCGATCAAGCCTCAGAGTGTTTCCACTTAGATGCCCTTTCCCTTCTTAGCGATATCCGGTTTAGATATTACGCCGACCAGTCGCGCCGTTGGCGCTCGAGCGGGGGCAAGCCACCCTTCCTAACCTGCAATTACTCTGCGCCCTTTTTGGGTTTTCACACAGTGTTTACCGCGTGGTGGTACTGACCTCATGGGACCGCGGCAAGAGTGAATGCGCGTCGAAGAGGGAGATTCACCCGCGTGGTGGTACCGACCTCATGGGACCGTAGGGGCGCAAGCCGCACGACGAGGTACAATCAATTTATGGCCACGGATGAACCATTCACTATAGGCGTCGAAGAGGAATATCAGATCGTGCACCCGGAGACGCGAGAGTTGCGTTCGCGCGCGCAGCTTATCTTGCCGGAGGCCCAGGCGGCGCTCGGCAACCAGGTAACTCCAGAGCTTTTCCTGTCGCAGATCGAGATCGCGACGTCCATCTGTCATACGTTAACAGAGGTGCGCACAAAAATATTGCGCCTGCGCGGGGAAGTGATTGCCGCTGCGGAGAAGTACGGCAACCGGATCGTGGCGGCGGGCACGCACCCCTTCTCACACTGGGAAGATCAAACACTCACGCCTAAAGCGCGTTATCGCGGCATCGCCACGGAGTATCAACAACTCGCCAGCGAGCAACTAATCTTCGGCTGTCACGTGCACATTGGAATCAGTGATCGTGAAGCGGCGATCGGCGCAATGAATCGCGCGCGGCTTTGGCTGGCGCCGATTCTGGCGCTCGCGGCCAACTCGCCTTTCTGGCTCGGCGTGGACACCGGCTACGCCAGCTTTCGCACAGGCATCTGGCGACGCTGGCCCATGGCCGGCACGCCGCAAGTCTTTGCTTCGCGGGCCGAGTATGACGCGCTGGTTGACACGCTCGTCCAGACGGGAAGCATCTCCGACGCGACGAAAATTTACTGGGACCTGCGCCCCTCCGCGCGCTTCGAGACACTGGAATTTCGCGTGACTGATGTTTGCCTCACGATAGACGAGGCAGTGTTGATCGCCGGTCTCTCACGGGCCCTGGCGCGCACCTGCTACGACCAGGCGATCAAGAATGAACCAGCATTGGACCTGCGCCCGGAACTATTACGCGCCGCCAAGTGGCGCGCCGCACGCTACGGCTTGGAAGGGGAGTTGATCGACGTGGCTGAAAAGCGCGCCATCCCCGCGCGCGAGTTGATTGAAAAGCTGCTTGCCACTCTGCGCCCGGCACTCGAAGCGTACGGCGACTGGGATGAAATCAACACTCTCACGCAGGGCACGCTCGCCCGCGGCAACGGCGCAACACGCCAGCGCGCGGCCTACGCGCGCCGCGGTCAACTTGAAGATGTTGTTGATTTGCTAATCGCAGAGACGGCGCAGGGCACGTCACGATTCTTTGCAATCCGAAACTCGTAACGCCAAAACAATAAAAAAATCACCTGAGACTCAAAGCCGGCCGATTACCTTACGCGACTGCCAATTCGGGTTCTGTTCAATCCGCGAGCTGGTTGATTCTCAAACTGAATTGAACGCCTATTTGCGTTTCTTTGCCGTTCCTTCGCGTCCTTTGCGGTCAACGAATAGCCGATCCGCAAACCGCAGTTCTGCGCAAAGATCCGCAAAAGCAAATTGCACTATGCCTGTATTTGATCAACCTTGTGTCTCTCAAACTGAATACAAAGGATTTAATTCTCAGGCTTGACAACACCCCATCAGGGGAATATAAAAACGCCGCCTCGCAAGAACTATCGTTTGGGCACTCACTGGAGTAGGGCTTAAAACGCCAAAATGTATAACTACTCCTTCTTCACTGGTGCGAATTTTCGCAACCATTGGAGAACTAAATCATTACCGCTAGTCGCGGCCCTGAATTGACTTATCTGGCCTGTTTCGTTAGATTTTACGCTCCAATGAACGAGTGGGCT
The DNA here is from genome assembly GCA_046262375.1 of Pyrinomonadaceae bacterium. Taxonomy (GTDB): domain Bacteria; phylum Acidobacteriota; class Blastocatellia; order Pyrinomonadales; family Pyrinomonadaceae; genus PSRF01. The sequence continues at coordinate 9,686 of JBHEMV010000071.1, read as the reverse complement.
ATGCGAAGTGTTGGTTGTAGTGATTTAAGTTGGTAAGGCTTGCGGCGTGAAGTCGCAAGAGGCCCGTAATTGGTTAGCAGGAATCAGTGATTCAACCAATTTGTAGGCCTGGCAATTTCTAATTTTTGATAGGATGCTCCGGAAGACCTTCGTCATGAATCGAACATACCCTCGATTCTTTACTTTTTGATTGCCCGGCCACCTTGTGGCGGCTTGCGGCGAAGGCGCTCCTATCGAATCCGATCTCTTGAGTAGTAAATAGTGAATCGAAAATCGTGAATGGGCAGTGCCCGAGCCACTGGTATTCTTGCGGCTGTGCCGCTTGATGTGCGGAAGGCCTATGGCCTTCCGTCGCGCGGTGTGCATTTATTGAGGCTACGCCTCAATTTTGAGGCGAAGCCTCACAGAATTTAGATGAGGTGTTTCGGAAAGGCAGAGCCTTTCCGCACATCAGGCGGCACAGCCGGGATCGTTTGTGGAAGCGATACAGGTTTCAGCAATAATGAGTGAGATAAGTGTACAACTAGAAAATGGCCCGACCGTCCAGGTTCCTGCTTCCGCGACGGTGGAAGAGGCCCTGAAGAAACTTGATCGCGATCTCGCCAAAAAAGCCTTGGCTGCTGAGGTAGATGGCCAGGAGGTTGATCTCACTCGAAGGTTAGACTCTATTCCGGCTCCATCCGGCCCTGAGAAGTTGCTGAAGTTTGCCAGAAACAACACGTCGAAGCTAAACCCTATCCTCCCTGAAACAGAAGGGCTCGGGAAGGACAAAGGACTTGAAGTTTTGCGTCATTCGACGGCGCATCTCCTCGCAACTGCAGTGCTCGATTTGTTTCCGGGAACCCAGCTGGGGATCGGTCCCGCTCTACTTGACGATCCGCGCTATGGTTTTTTCTACGATGTGATTACCCCGAATGTTTTGACGGAGGCTGATCTGCCGGTCATCGAAAAGCGGATGCGCCAGATTGCCAGTCGCAATCTTTCGTATAGACGTGCAGAGATTTCGAAAGCCGAAGCGATTCGCATCTTCGAGGAACGTGACGAACCGTTAAAATGCCAGCTCATAACTGAAAAAGGTGGCGATGTAGTCAGTGTTTACTACATCGACGGTTCGCCGTTTATCGATTTTTGCCTTGGGCCACATGTACCCAACACTAACAAGCTACGCGCTTTCAAATTGCTTTCCCTGGCAGGCGCTTACTGGATGGGCGACGCTACTCAGCCGCAGATGCAGCGCATTTACGGGACGGCCTTTTTCACACAGGAACAACTCGACGCCTGGCTCAAGCAGCGTGAAGAAGCAGAAAAGAGAGATCACCGCCGTTTAGGAAAAGAGCTCGATCTTTTTTCCATCCAGGAAGCTTATGGACAGGGCCTGATTTTCTGGCATCCCAAGGGAGCCTTGATTCGCCAACAAATGGAAGACTATCTACGCGAGGAGTTAGTCCGCCGCAACTACAGCATCGTTTACACACCCCACATTGCAAAGCGTGAGTTGTGGAGAATAAGTGGGCACGAGCAAAACTATGGTGACTCAATGTTTGCGCCGACTACCCTCGAAGAGACTGAGTTTCGGCTTAAACCGATGAACTGCCCCATGCACATCGCGATATACAAGGCGCAGCAACGCTCTTATCGCGATTTGCCTCAGCGTTATGCCGAGATGGGTACGGTTTATCGTGCGGAGTTGTCGGGCACGTTACACGGGCTGATGCGTGTGCGCGGATTCACTGTTGATGATGCCCACCTTTTCTGTACGCCCGAACAGATTCGCAAAGAGATTGACGACTGTGTTGATTTTGCCTATCAGGTTCTGAATACTTTTGGGTTCGAAAAGATCAAGTTTGAGTTGTCGGTCAAGGGCAACGACACTTCAAAGCAATGGCTAGGCTCCGCCGAAGAGTGGACAAAGGCTGAGGCAGCGCTTGCGCAGGCTCTTGATGCACGCCACATCATGTATGAGCGCATTGAAGGCGAAGCAGCTTTCTACGGTCCCAAGATAGACTTCAAGATCGAAGATGCAATTGGCCGGCTTTGGCAGTTAGGGACTGTTCAATGGGACTTCAATTTGCCTGAGCGGTTTGAATTGGAATACATCGCGGAAGACAATAAGCCCCATCGGCCTGTGATGGTACATCGCGCTCTCTTTGGCTCGATCGAGCGCTTTTTCGGAGTGCTTATTGAGCACTATGCCGGCGCGTTTCCCATGTGGCTGGCGCCGGTGCAAGTGGCGGTCTTGCCGATCACGGATCGTATCAACGAATATGCGGGAAAAGTCGCAGCAGAATTGCGCGGCAGCAATCTGCGCGTCGAAGCAAACCTTAAAAGCGAAAAAATTGGCGCGAAAATTCGCGACGCTCAAATTCAGAAGGTGCCTTTTATGCTGGTGCTTGGCGATCGCGAAATGGAGCAGGGAACTGTTGCGGTTCGCGAACGCTCAAAGGGTGACATCGGCGCGATGTCTATTAACGACTTTGTTGAGATGGCGCGTAAGCTGGTCGAGCTCCGTGCGTTGACTAACACATAGTCCAATGTCCAAAGTCCAATGTCCAACGTCGAATACAAAGACCTTGGATCTTGGACATTGGACTTTCGACTCTTTAATAAGGAGGTGCAGAAATAGCTACAGGCTTTCGAGGTCGCGGCGCGCGTCCGGATAACCGACGTCTGCCGATCGCCCGTATTAACGAAAGAATTCGGGTTCCCCAGGTACGAGTGATAGGCGAAGAGGGTGAGCAGCTCGGCGTGCTGGACATTCGAGACGCCATCCGGGCCGCCAAAGAAAAAGGCCTGGACCTGGTGGAGGTTGCCGCAACCGCCGATCCCCCAGTTTGCCGAATTATTGACTTCGGAAAGTTTCAGTATGAAGCCAAGAAGAAGGCCAATGAGGCGAAGAAGAAGCAGGTAACCATTACGGTCAAGGAAGTAAAGTTTCGCCCGGGTACCGACGACCACGACTATGACTATCGCATGAAGCACGCGCGTGAGTGGCTGGAGGAAGGCGATAAAGTAAAAGCCACTATCTGGTTCCGTGGCCGGGAAATGACCCATCGCGAGTTGGGCGCGCGAATTCTTGAGAAGCTGGAAAAAGATCTGGCTGATGTCGGCGAAGTAGAAGCGCGGCCGCGGATGGAAGGGAATCAGATGTTTATTATCCTGGGGCCCAAGCGGCATAAGGGAACAACGAAGGCAGAGCATCCAGCTCCCAAGACCCCCGCTCCGCCTTTACCCAAGACGCCTTTACCCAAGACGCCTCCGGCAAAGGCGAAGGACGGTAACTAGGATACCCGCGCTTTGAAATACTGTTCGTGGCGGGGGCAAATCGAAATTGGGAAAATTGGAAATCGACAATTGGAAATGGAGTCGTTATGCCTAAATTAAAGAGCCACAAGGGTGCAGCAAAACGCTTTCGCTTGACGGCGACCGGAAAGATCAAACGCGGTCATTCGCATGCGCGCCACATCCTGACTAAGAAAACCAACAAACGAAAGAGGTTGCTGGATATTGACGCTTTGGTCTCAAAATCGGACCAAAAACGAGTAGAAGCGATGCTGCCGTACGGAAGAGATTAAAAGCAGTTATGAAGGATGAAGGCGGAAGGATGAACTAAGACGGATGGACACTTAGCCCCTAATCCATCATTCATAGTTTTGCATTCATCGTTAAGGAGGAACTGAAATATGCCTCGAGCAAAACGTGGAAACAAGCGCCTCGAAAAGCGCAAGAAAATATTAAAGCTAGCAAAAGGTTATCGCGGCACTAAGTCGAAACTTTACCGTTCGGCGAAAGAATCGGTTGAACGCGGGTTAAATTTTGCCTACACCGGACGAAAGCTGAAGAAGCGTGACTTTCGAAGTCTGTGGATTGTGCGCATCGGCGCCGCTGCGCGCTTAAATGGACTAAACTATTCTCAGCTTATGCACGGATTGAAGGTTGCTGGTATTGAGCTGGACCGGAAAGTACTTGCCGACCTGGCAGTTAATCAGCCGGACGCTTTTAAGGAAGTCACCGTGCAGGCAAAGAATGCTCTTGAGAATAAGAAGGAAAAAGCCGCAGCTTAAGGACCGGGTTAAATTTGACGATGGCAGATAAACCAGGCGACCAGGATCCAAAAACCCTAGTTGAGGCAGCACGCAAAGCGTTCGAGCAGGAGTTCGAACGCTTTGCCAGCTTTCAGGCGGATTCTTCGACGACGAGCGCGCTTGGTCTGGAGCGCGCTGAGGCGGAACTGGGCGTCCTCGCCGAAGTGCGAACTCGTCACCTGGGTAAGAAGAGCGCCCTTGCTGCAAGCAAGAAAATGATCGGGCGGGTATCGCCGAAGGATCGTGCTTTATTCGGTCAACTTGTTCAACAAAATGAGGCAGAGATTACCGACAGAATTCAGCAGGCTCAACAGGCCCTCACAATCCACATTGAATCAGCGAGAACCCATCGAGAACGCATCGACGTTACTCTTCCCGGCCGGCGCCCGCGGCGCGGGCATCTGCATCCGATCACGATGCTACGGGAGCGAATCGAAGATATCTTTGTAGGGCTGGGTTATGCGATTGAGGATGGTCGGGAAATTGAAACCGACTTTTATAACTTTGACGCTCTAAATATTCCAGAGAACCATCCGGCCCGCGCTTCTCAAGACACTTTTTATACAACGGACCATTTCGCTCTGCGTTCACAAACCTCCACAGTTCAAATCCATGCCATGCAACGCCGTGGAGCGCCCGTGCGAATGATTGCACCGGGCCGTGTCTTTCGCCGGGATACTCCCGACCCGACGCACAATCCCATGTTCTTTCAGGTTGAAGGCTTATGCGTCGATCGCGGTATTAGCCTGGCTCATTTAAAAGGCACGGTTGCTGAATTTTTGCGCCGTATGTTTGGCGCAAAAACCATCACTCGCTTTCGTCCATCCTACTTTCCGTTTACTGAGCCGAGCGCCGAATTCGATTTCAGTTGCTTTAAATGCGACGGCGCTGGATGTCGTATTTGCAAAAACTCGGGCTGGATCGAACTCGGTGGCTCTGGCATGGTACATCCCAACGTGCTTCGCGCAGCCGGCATAGATGCCGGCGTTTATTCAGGATTTGCCTTTGGGTTGGGAATCGATCGCATGTGCAATTTAATGTACGGCCTCGATGATATCCGTTTACTTTTTGAAAACGATGTGCGCTTCCTGGAGCAGTTTGATTAAGGCTGGCTGATCTTTGGACTTTGGACTTTGGGTTTTGTACTTGTCTTTGTTGCGAACGTTGAGTTCCACTTTAAGAGATCCAATTCAAACACCAAACACCCAAGACCAAAGACCAAAGACCTAAGGGCAAAGCTCAAAGTTCGAAGTACAAAGTTCAAAGTCCCTTTTATGTTAATTAGTTACAACTGGCTACGCGAGCTAACGACGACCACTTCGACGCCGCAAGAGTTGAGGGAGCGGCTTACTATGGTCGGTCTGGCAATCGACTCCGTTGACGAAAGCAAAGAAGACTCAATTCTCGATGTCGAGGTGCCTTCAAATCGTCCGGATTGCCTTTCGCACATAGGCATTGCTCGAGAAGTATCGGTAATTGAACGGTCCCAAGTTCAAAGTCCAAAACCCAATTTTTCAAAACCTGAAGGTAAAACCGGCGATTACGCCTCAGTTAAAATCAAAGATCCGGATCTCTGTCCACGTTACGCGGCTCGAGTTGTCCGTGGTGTCAGTATTTCGCCGTCACCCCCTTGGCTGGCAAAGCGTTTGGCAGAGATTGGCCAGAGGCCGATCAATAATGTCGCAGATATTACGAATTATGTCCTTCACGAACTGGGCCAACCCCTTCACGCTTTTGACCTGGCGAAGCTCTCAGAGCATCGGATCATTGTTCGACGTGCAAAAGCAGGTGAAAAACTGAGAACGCTCGACGGGGTTGAGCGCGCTCTGGACCCGAAGATGCTTGTCATTGCGGATGCCAGAGATCCGGTAGCCCTGGCTGGACTTATGGGTGGCGAGTATTCAGAAATTTCAACCACTACAACCGACGTGCTGATTGAAAGCGCTTATTTCGATCCCGATTCCGTGCGTCGGACTGCCCGGCAACTCGGCATGGACACAGAAGCGTCACGTCGCTTTGAGCGCGGCGCCGACTGCGAAAATGTGCTCAAGGCGCAAGCAAGATGCGTAGAACTTATTTGCGAAATAGCCGGCGGAGTTGCGACTGCAGACGCGATTGATGTCTACCCGAGTCCTCTGCCGCCACGTGTTGTGGAGTTTCGCCCGTCCGCCGTCGAGAGTGTTACGTCGCTTCGAGTTGATTTGTCGGAAATGACTCGGATCCTCGCCGGACTCGGTTTCACCCCTGACAAATCGACAAAAGATACCGCTTTGACTTTTGGTGTGCCGAGTTGGCGTGTTGATGTCAGCCTCGAAGAGGATTTGGTTGAGGAGGTTGCGCGACACATCGGCTACGACAAAATAGCGTCTGAATTGCCCCCCTCAAACGTGTCCGGGGAGTATCAGCCCACGGAGATGAAGCGTCGCGCATTGCGCCACGCTCTCAAGGACTCTGGATTCGACGAAGCAATTAATTTCAGTTTCATCGACACGGCGCACGATGACCAGTTCGAGTTGATCCCGAGCCTACTCGGAGCAGCTGAGAAGGTGAGTTTTGTAACCCTGGCTAACCCCATTCTTGAAGAAGTAATGCGCATGCGCCCGACTCTGCTTCCCGGGTTATTGGAGTCTGTTCGCCATAACCTGAATCACGCCATTCGTGACGTACGTTTATTCGAAATTGGGCGCGTTTTTGCAAGATCCGGCGCCGGGGAGCTTCCCAACGAACGCGATGCACTGGCTCTAATGGCTACCGGTGGTGTGATACAGGAAGGCTTAGCTCAAGCGACGCGAGAGGTTGATTTTTACGAACTGAAGGGCGCGCTGGAAGCCGCGGTCGACGCGATGAAGCTCGGAACTCTTCATTTCTCCAAAGCCAACGTCAAACATTTGCGCGAGGGCCAGGCGGCGAAAATAATGTTGGCGGATGGAGCCGTGATCGGGAATATAGGAAGGTTGTCTGAGTCTATTGCGGCTTCTTACAAATTTCGGCAGCCAGTTTATCTTGCTGAACTCGATTTAACAGCGCTGCTTGAGTCTGAGCAGCGCCCCACCCAATACAAGCCGCTTCCGCGTTATCCTTCGGTTGTCCGTGATGTGACCTTGATCGTTACCCGCGAGGTGAGTCTGGCAGAGTTGGTGCGGGCGCTTGACGAGGAACACATCGCCGACTACTCGCATGCAAAGCTTGTGGGCACCTACGAGGGGGAAGGTATAGCAGAAAACAAGCGATCGGTAACTCTGCGCATAGAATATCGTTCCAACGAACGAACTCTGCGCGACGACGAAGTGGAAGAGCGACATCGAGGATTGATAGATTCAATGTTGAAAAAATTCGGCGCTGAATTGCATTAAAAATAAATCGCATTCGATCGCTCAAAGAGTCTTGCGCTTGTCGGCGTGAAGTCGCATAATCGGCGGCGGATTGAAATTAGGAGAGAATTGGGGAAAAACAGGTTGATGATTGGATTGTCTGGATTAGAAAAATTCTCTCATTTAGAAGATAAGATCTATCGCACGATCGAGCTTACTAAGACTCTGCGCCAGGAGAAGGAGAGCCTGGAAAAAGAGCTCTCACTCATGCGACGCCACCGGGGCAGTGCGCCTAACGAACAAGTGAGACTTGAAAAACAGGTAGAGGCACTTCTCGCCGAACGCGACATCATAAGGTCGAAGGTTGAAGCCATGCTAGACGCGGTTGCCGCCCTCGATCCCGATGTGGCAAAGGAGCTTAGATGACCACTGGATTCGCCCCACTCCTTGGAAAAAGCAGTATGGAAACTACCACGACAGCCGCACCGACCATCAGAGTTGAAATTTATAACCAAACCTACAATATCCGCTCTGACGGCGACTCTGAATACCTCACGCGACTAGCCGATTTTGTCGATGGCCGTATGCGCGAAATCTCCTCGGGCACCCTAACAGTAGATTCCCTAAAAGTAGCAATACTGGCCGCGCTGCACATAGCCGATGAATTACACCGCCTCAAGCAAATACATGAGCAGGCGGATGCCCAGCTTGCCACGCGGAGCGCCGAATGCGCTGAAATGCTTGATCGTTTGCTGAAAGTGCGAAGCAACATCGAGCAGGAAAAAGGCGAAACGGGAAAGATTGCCTTCACTTAAGCCCTTACGGCTTGCAACGTTAAACCCCTTCATCTAATAAAAGACGGCAGGTAAACATCGCTGGGTACCGAGATGTTTATAGCTTTCAATTGGAGAGCGTTTTCCTATTAGCGCAGGGGAAAGCGCCCTTTCGCTGCGGCCGAATTGGGGGGATTTGAGAGACCGCCATGTATTAAGATTCGGGCACTCTATATTGAGAGATTTCAACCGCATTTCGGTCACTTTGTAAACGAACCTCACTAATACTTCCGATCGCCCCTCAGATTTACTCTTCCGCGTTGTCTTGTGCTAGTATCCCCACCGGCGGAGGGAGAAAGTCTGCGGGGCCCGTCACCGAGTAACGATGATTGAGCCAACGCCGTTGAAATGGGAGACCGATGCCGCTTGCCAGTGCAATTCTTCAGCGTTAAGAATTGCCAGAGGCTGCGGCCAAAACAGGTCACCCACCTGTCATGCAGGTTCAATTACGGCTTCGGAACGACCAACGCGGATTTCCCTCCTGCCAATGTAGTCGTAAATAGTAAGTCGTGAATCGTAAATAGTAGTTTGAAGCTATTCGCGGTTGACGGTTTCCTTTTGCGGCTTTTTCTATTTACGATTTACGGTTTACGATTCACGGCCTCGTATGAAAGTGCTAATGATTGGTGACGTTGTGGCAAAGCCCGGACGCCTGGCCGTTCTAGAGCGCATTCAGGATCTGAGAGAACAACACGATATCGATCTTGCCATCATGAATGCCGAAAACCTGGCTGGCGGGTTTTCTGTGACCCCTTCCTTATGCGAACAACTCTTTGCTTCCGGCATCGATGTCATGAGTTCGGGCAATCACATCTTCGATAAAAAAGAAGCTATCGGCTACATTGCGAAGCAGCCAAGGCTGATCCGGCCCGCGAACTATCCTCCTAACACGCCCGGAAGTGGCATGTGGACCGGAGTGATCCAAAACACTCAGGTTGCCGTTATCAACTTGATGGGGCGAGTTTTCATGCCTCCATCCGATGATCCTTTCCGCGCCGCAGATCGACTTCTAAAGTCACTGCCATCCGAAACAAAGGTCTGCATAGTTGATATTCATGCTGAAGCCACGTCGGAAAAAGTTGCGATGGGGTGGTACCTCGACGGGCGCGTGTCGGCGGTGATCGGGACGCATACCCATGTGCAAACTGCAGACGAAAGAGTTTTACCCGATGGGACTGCATACCTTACCGATGTGGGAATGACAGGGAGTTACGCCGGGGTGATTGGTATGAAGAAAAGCGACGTAATCGCGCGCTTCACCTCTGCAATTGCCAGGAGAGCAGAGCATTCGACAGAGCAAGTGCAAATTTGCGCCGCTGTTATTGATATCGACGAAGAAACCGGACGGTCACGGGGAATCGTTCGGTTGAATCTTCCCCACGAATGACAAGTAGTGAGCAGTGGGCAGTGGGCAGTGAGCAGTGGGCAGTGGGCAGTGAGCAGTGGGCAGTGAGCAGTGG
>JBHEMV010000070.1:0-15928 GCA_046262375.1 Pyrinomonadaceae bacterium | reverse complement strand
AGGAGGCTGCCTGAACGCAATACATCGCTTAGTTTGTTTTGGGGAATACCGTTGACGTTGGCAATTGCCGCTATCTGGTATGTGCCCGTCATCTGGAAGCACGGCTGGTTTTTCGTCGATCAGTTTTTTATTCAGCACCACTTCGAGCGCTATGTAACAAGCAAGTATCACCACCCAGGGCCAGTTTATTATTATCTCGTAGTTTTCCCGCTGCTCTGCTTGCCCTGGACAGCCTTCCTGATTCGTGGATTACACAGGGCCTACCGCCCGGCCGCCGACGTTCGCCTGGGCGGTGCAATTAACAAGTTGCTCGTGTTCTCGCTCGCGTGGTTCTTATTCCCAGTGGTCTTCTTTAGCTTCTCAAGCTCAAAACTTCCCGGCTACATTCTTCCCATCTTACCTGCCGCGGCTCTGATAGTTGGCGAACAACTATCCCGACCTGGTGCTGACTCCAAAAATAGCATCTGGGCAACGAGAGCGACCGCAGCTGCCTGTCTCCTATTCGCGATAGCGGCACCTGTTTATGGCTGGCTTTCCGGGAATTTGTCTCACGCTTGTGCCTTGATGGTGGCCGTCCCGGTAAGTCTTGCCGGAGGCTTTGCTTTGCTGTGGCCGCGCAGGCAACTGGTGTCAGTAAAGTTGATTGGTGGGGCAACTTGCGTTGCCTTGCTCGTTACACTTCATTGCGCTGCCCCCAAGCGCGCAGATTATGAATCCGCGAAGCGCCTGCTGCAGCTCGCTGATTCGCGCGGGTATTCGCGGGCAGCGATTTATGGGCTGGAACGATCGGATCGCACTCCCGAGTTCTATGCTGCGGGTCGTGTTGTATACGAACCTGACGGCGAGCCAGTCATGTACACGGAATCTGCTCAAGTGATCGCTGAGAGTCACCGGCGCAAGGAAGTTATTTTGACTTTTGTACCGCTTGGAGAAGTCAGTAAGTTAACTGAATGGGAGTCTGTGAGAACCGATGTGATCGGCAATAACGGGAGGTTTGCGATCGTTGCGGTGTGGGCACCTTGAATACGTGGCGAGAATGAGCTGGGTTAGCGCAAGTTGGTAACGAAGAAATCTATCACTGGACGGTCGTAAGCCTCACCTTGCTCGCCCGTGGCTGAGGGCAGCGTATACCCGGTCAAAGGTAAGTCCATTTTTAGTTCTACATTCGTCCGATTCGGAAAACACCCCCCGAGAGACTTTGTCGAGTCGCGGAGATAGCCATCGTCTGCACCTGCAAGCAGGAGGACGCGCTGAATTTTGAGACCAGTCGCGAGGTCACACGAAGACTTGTTTTGGTAATGGCCGTAGAAATAAACACGGGTTGCCGCGCGAGCTAAATACATCAACACTCCATTATTCACGCTAAGATCGTTGGAAACCGAAGCGTTAACAAGCTCATCGGAATTGCGGGGCACCGAATCAAGAACCAAAACTTTTACGCTGGCGTCCTGACTGGCAGCGAGTAGAGCAGCATAAGCACCCAACTCCACTCCAAAAACTCCGACGCGATCTCCAATCAACTTGCTTTGATTCGGACCCTTCAAGGCTCGAAGGAAATCGAGAGCGGCCAGTATGTCCTCGCCTTCCTTGGCACCAAACGAAGTCCAGGTGACAGGCGGCGCCAATCCATGGCCTCGTAGATCGGGCCAGAGAACTGTAAAGTTAGTGCCCTCGTTTACCTTCATCCCCAGATTGAAGAGCAGCGAGCGGTCGCCGCCGTAACGATGCAAAAAGATAACTGCCGGAGCTCCTTCCGCTCCTCGCAGCAACCACCCTCTGGCCTGAGTGCCGTCGCGGTTTCGCCACTCTTCGTCGGTTACTTTTAGTGCCGATCCACTTATTTGCGCAAATGTTTGCGGTGTGACGAGATAAGAGCTGAGAGGCGGGCGGGTAATTCCATAAACAATAGACGCTAGTGCGATAAGAACCGCAACTACCACGATAAACAGAATTGGTAGAAGCGACTTAAAGAGTTTCTTGCCGAGTCGTCGTCGGTGGGCCATATTTCACAAGGTTGGAGGGCGATAGAAAGTGTGACTTACAAACCTTTCTAACTTACCCTCGACTCGGTCTTTCCTGCTGTCTCTTCATTCGCTTGAGCGTAGTCTTCAGGGGTGTTGATATTATCAAAAAAATGAGCTGCACCTGTCAGATCTGCGAGTTCGCCAAACAGCGCCCAACGCGTGCGCACAGATTGTAACAGAGCAATGGGCTTTCGTTCGCCAGATTTGATCAAATGTTCGGCCCGGCCCAGGCAAGCTTCAACGCGATACAGCGCGCAAAGAGGCTGAGGAATCAGATCGCTTTGTATCGGAGCGACTGCATCATAGCCTTGGCGGAGACCCGCTAGCCGGATAAAGAGCTCGCTGGTCGCGAAGGGAAAATCGCAGGCAACAATCAGGGCCCACTTTCCCGAACAGGCCGAAAGGGCCGCGTGCAGGCCGCCCAGCGCTCCCCAATGCGGGTAGACGTCGGGAGTCCTTGCAACCTTACGAGGGGGATTAATTTGCATTCCATCAGTATTATTGCCGACGACGGTAATTGATGGAGTCAGAGCAGACAATTCCCGGGCAGTACGCTCAACAAAGCTCTCGCCATTGAGCATGAGCCGCCACTTGTCAGTTCCCATGCGGCGAGACGCTCCACCGATGAGGATGAAACCTTCGATTGAGTCCATAGAAGATGTCCTGTAGGCCGCCGAGGCTGACAGTTGTACCGTTGTCACGGCAACTTAGCACGTGACTATCTCCCTCGCAAGGGGAACGTTTTTGATCGTTTGCGCGTCTAAGGAAGGGAGAGATCGCAGTAGCGAATGCCCTGCACCCCCAGGTTTGGTGTTGATAGGGCTACCTTGACCCGTTCGAGGGCGAAAGCTATAGTCCTGAGTGAGCGCTGTGCGGCGGGAGAACGTTGTCGGTGAGCGGTAAATAGCAAGAGGTTTATTAATGAAAAGATTCGCGAAAGTTTTTCTTCTCACGATTGTCATCGCAGTTATCAGCGGATTAGCGACCGCGCAGAAACCGGTCGCCGATGCGAAGGCACCCGACGCCCGTCTTTTTGCGCTGGAAGATCTTCGACCCGGCATGAAAGGCACAGCATCGACGGTATTCTCGGGAACCGAACCACAGGAGTTTGGCGTGGAGATACTCGGAGTTTTGCCGGGCTTTCCAGGCCCAAGGCAATCCGCAATTATCGCTAAGTTGAGCGGCTCAAACGTTGAGAAGACTGGGGTCTTCGCGGGCATGTCGGGCTCCCCGGTCTACATCGATGGCAAACTGGTTGGCGCAATCGCGTTCAGTTTTCCGTTTTCGAAGGATCCAATTGCCGGCATTACTCCCATCAAGCAGATGATCGACATCTTTGAGAAGGGCTCGGTTAACCAGGCGCAGCGTCCAAGAGAACCGCGAGCGGTCTCATTTGCTCAGTTGGCAGGGACTGAATGGAAAGCGACTTTGCCCAAACCGGCAATCAGCTCAAGCTCCCTGATTGCGCCCGTCTCAGAAGGCTCGCGTCTTTTGCCTTTAATGGGTCAACAGATTGCTCCAATCGCGACGCCCATCGTCTTCGGGGGAATCAGCCAGGAATCGCTTGCGGTGTTTGCGCCGCAACTGATAGCCAACGGCCTGCTTCCAGTTTCAGGCGCTGGAGGTTCGGCAGGTATCACCCCTCTCGCGAAGGCGACGGAGAAAACCCTGACACCCGGAACCTCGGTGAGTGTTCAATTGGTTCGCGGGGATTATTCAATCGCTGCTTCCGGCACAGTAACGTTTCGCGATGGTGATCACATCTATGCATTTGGCCATCCCTTTTTAAGCTTGGGCGCTTCGGATATGCCTATGAGCGAGACCGCAGTTGTCACGGTTATCCCAAACGTCAACAATTCTTTCAAGTTGTCTGTCCCGGGTGCGATGATGGGATCGATTTCTCAGGACCGCGCAGCAGGTGTTTTCGGTCAACTGGGTCAGGCGCCAAAAATGATTCCAGTGAAGGTTAATTTGCACACAAGCCGGGATCGCAGCGAGACCTACTCGTATGAAATCGCTAACGATTCTTTCCTAACGCCCCTGCTGCTCAACATCACGGTCTTCAACACCATTACTTCAAGCGAGCGCGCGCTGGGCGATTCGACCATTACGATCAAGGGCGCAATCAATGTTAAAGGACAGGAACCGATCAAAGTGGATCGCCGTTTTTCGGCTGCCAACTCACCAATTCTCGCGGCCGGTTCAGTGGCGGGGCCGATTAGCTCATTGCTCGGCAGCGGCTTTGACGACGTTCAGATTGAGGGCGTCACGCTCAACATTTCGTCCACTGATACAAAGTACGCCGGCACGCTCGAACGGATTGCTCTGAACAAAACTGAAGCTCGCCGCGGCGAGAAGATCGAGATCCAGGCGTACGTCAGGACCGAGTCTGGCAAGCAATTTGTGCAGCGGATCCCTGTGCAGATTCCCGAAGACGCCACCCCTGGTCAACTGCTCGTTTTCGTCGGCGATGGAGGCGCGCTCCAGGAGGGTTCTGCCGCCAGGGCTTTTGTGCCTCAGGATTTGAGCCAGTTAGTGAAGGCCATAAACAAAGTGAAGAAGAGTGATCGACTTTACGTGAAACTCTTTCGCATAACTCCAGGCGCTGTCATCGGTACAAGTGAATTGCCTAACCTACCGCCATCAGTGGTCGCAACACTCAACAGCGACAGAAACTCAGGTGGTTATACACCTACAGCACTTTCCGCCGTTTATGAAATGGAGTTGCCGCCGGCCGAGTTCGTGATCTCGGGACAACAGTTGATTGGACTGGACATCGTACCGTAGGTTTTCTTCGTGCATCTGGCGGGAAGATCAAAAGGAAAATGGTGCGACGCCTATTACGGACGTCGCACCTTTTGTTTTTTGGACTGCCGAAGCAGTGTGGCGATGCAGACTGAAACGCGCATGTCCAGAAGTTGGCTTGGGGCAAAGCCAACTCCCTGGCGTCTGTTAAGGATATCCCGTCTTTGAGACATCGGGCCGGCACTACTATTGTCTTGGAATATTCAAATTGCAAACGGGTTCTGTTTTCCAAAAAAGCGGTTGTCCTTCTAACGTTTGTTCGCAACAAATAGGAATCGCCTTTTGGAGTTTGGTATTAGAACTGCAGAGCTGACGAGCCCAGAGTTCTTAATCTTTTTTCCCAGCCCATCCCCTCCAAAAAGTAAGAGCGTGGCATTAGCGGGAGCCCATTTGAATAGTGTAGAGAGCATCTTTTCGAAGCGCTCCAGCGCCCTGCAGCTAATGAAATCAACATCCGGCGCAGTAGTGTTTTCAAACCGCTCAGCCATCACGGTTGCACGCTCCAAAGTCAACGTTTTACCTAAGGCTTCGCGCAGAAACACAGCTTTTCTTTTCGAGGCTTCGATCAGAACTGCCTCAATGTCGGGCCTGACAATCAAGCAGGGGATAATGGGTAGCCCGGCGCCGGAACCAATGTCGGCGATGCGCGCTCGTTGCGGCAAGTATTCCAGCAGCATCAACGACTCCAGAACATGTCTTGCGGCAAACTCCTGCGGCGATGTAGGCGCAACCAGGTGTAATCGAGGGTTCCATTCGTTTAGCAGCTCGTAATACTGAGACAATGCCTCGACAGCCTCCGCCGGGAGCTTGACTCGATAGCTGGTGGCACCCGTTTCCAGTGCCTCTTTGAATTCGCAGGTCTGCGGTCTCGTTAAATTCATTTATGCAGAAATTGAGTTCGTTGAATGACGTTATCCCGGGCCGTTGGCCCAGGTTGTTACTTTTCGCGCCTTTGGCGCTTCGTGCAAAGAACCATTTCCAAGGAGTTTAAGCAAGGTGACGCACAGCGCTAGGGGCTCAGGTCAGGCGGTCTAATGTTAATTGAGGGTGACGCGGATTTGAAGGGGGCCTGTTGCGGAGGCTTTGTCGCTTTGCGGTATGCGTGCGATGCTTAGTATCCGGTCTCCATTCTTACATTTTAGAGAATTCATATGATTGATGATCTAGCCGACCAACACGACCGTCTTGGACGAGCGGTTACGGCGATTGTCTGTGAATACGTTGGCGGCCTCGACTCACGGAGAGTTGCGTCTGAAGCAACGCCGCATGATCTTGAAGAAATATTTGACGAGCAGTTTCCCGAGAAGGGAATCGGGGCCGAAGAAATTCTGGCTCGGTTCACGAGGGATGTGGCTGCCCATTCAATGCAGGTTCCCAGCCCTCGTTATTACGGTCAGTTTAATCCGACACCCCTGCCAATCGGCGTATGGGCCGACACCCTCTCTTCAACGCTCAACCAAAATGCCGGCGCCTGGCGCAACGGTCCCACGTCAGCAATGATTGAGGCCCGAGTCCTTCGCTGGCTTTGCGAATTGATTGGCTATGGTTCTAAGGGTTTCGGCACGCTCGCAAGTGGAGGCACTGAAGCAAATTTGATCGCTCTTAAGTGCGCTCGTGATCGCGCGCACAGAGCAGCAGTTAACGAGGGTTTGAGATCTGCTCCAGGTGACCTCACCGTCTACGCTTCGGAGCAATGTCATTTTTCGATCGAGAGAAGCGTCGACATCCTGGGGCTCGGTCGTAAGAGCCTGCGCAAAATTGAAACGGACGACAAGTTCCACATTCGACCAGACGCCTTGCGCAAGCAGATCGAGGTCGATCGCAAGGCAGGCTTCACGCCTTGTTGCATCATCGGGATTGCTGGAACGACCTCCACCGGAGTAATTGACCCGTTGGAGGAAATGGCCCAAATCGCCGAGGAGAATGGCTGTTGGTATCACGTCGACGCCGCT
Organism: Pyrinomonadaceae bacterium; assembly: GCA_046262375.1. Taxonomy (GTDB): domain Bacteria; phylum Acidobacteriota; class Blastocatellia; order Pyrinomonadales; family Pyrinomonadaceae; genus PSRF01. The sequence continues at coordinate 9,147 of JBHEMV010000070.1, read as the reverse complement.
TACGGTGGCACGCTGGCATTTTCCCAGAAGCACCGAAGTAAACTGTGTGGGATCGAACTCGCCGATTCAATCACCTTTGATCCTCACAAATGGATGTTTGTCCCGTTTGCCTGTGGTGCAGTTCTGGTGCGCGGCGGCGGGCGTGTTCTGCGCGACGCGTTCGACATGACTCCGGAGTATTTGAACGAAGATCGCGGAGGCGCTGACGTGGAGTTTGATTTTTTCCGTTACGGCCAGATGGGCACGCGCCGCTTTAATTCGCTAAAACTGTGGATGGCTATGAAGTTTTTGGGTCGGGAAGGTTACGCAGAAATTATTGACCATCAGATTGAGCTCACGGAATATCTGGCGGCCCGCATCGATCAATCAAGTAACTTCGAACGCGTTGGCGAGGTGGAAACAGCCGTTTGCTGTTTCAGACTGCAACTGGAAGGGAAGGCCAATATTGCAGGGTTCGAACAGGACCGTTTGCAGCAGAGCCTCCAGCAAGAAATTGAAAAGAGCGGCGAGGCCTGGATTACAACGACCGTGCTGCATGGCCGGCGGGCGTTGCGTGTGAACATCAATAGTTTCCTTACCGAGCGCCGTCACATCGATGATTTGCTAGAATTGCTAACGCGTAAAAGCAAAGCGGTTAGCTAACGGAGTTGTTCCCACGGATTTAGTCTGAAGAAGCTTGGCAAGAAGTTATGTTTTGCGAAATAGGCTGGAGAGATCTGTTTGAGGGAGTCTCAGATCATGCGCTACAAAAATAATCGCTGGTTAATTGTTTTGCTTCTCGTCGCGTTATTCGCAATGGAAGGGGGGCGGAACGCATCAGCCCAGGCGAAGGCGCCGCGCTCGCTGGGAGCAATTAAATCACAGGCTCACTTTGACTCGCTCGCGGTAACCTACGATCCTGACACCCCCTACGCTCTACCACACTTGCTCTTCGTAATCGACCGTAAAGACCAGAACAAGATCTATTACGTCAACACCAGGCGTTATGCCTTCCACAAGGATTTTGTAAACGGCACCTATCTCTCGCTGGAGCGTGGTCGCGAGTTTTTTGAGAATAATTATTTGAAATCAAATCGCCGGTTCATCCTGGGCACGATCGCCTATCAGACTCCCATCCGACGGTGGACATTTGAATTCTGGGAAGGCGATCAGATTCCGGCGGATCAAATTAAGGTGACAGCCGATGTGATCAAACAGAGTTTTTTCACTCCAGTCGCCTATAAACCCAATTCAATTCGCCAGGAGGAAGAATCTGGGAAAATCGCGGGACTTCAGCGCGTTTCGCAGAGTGATATCGCCAGAGAACAGGAATACCAGGCACTCAACTTAGCGAAAGGTATAGGGAGGATTCACGTCATTCCCAAGCTTACCGAGCACGTCGAAATTGGATCTAACGAAATACTCGTGCTTGATGAAGTCCCGATTCAGCTTCCCCCAGTGGCCGGTGTTATCACATCGCACCCCTCGACTCCGCTTTCGCACATAAATCTCCTGGCAAAAGGTTGGGGCATACCCAACGCTTACATCAAAAACGCGCAGACGTTGTTGAGACAGTATGACGGTTGGTGGGTAACATTTGAGACAAAGCGGGACAACTATTCGATCAAGCGGGCGGACATCGATGAATTGCGCGAATATCAACGCAGGCTGGCGCAGCGGCAGGATGTGGTGAAACCGAAGTATGATCTTTCCGAAACGCGTCTACTTGGCCTGGCACAGCAGCGGGCGCGATCCGGGATCGCTTATGGAGGAAAGTCTGCGAATCTTGGCGAACTGATGAACGCGCGTTTGCCCGGCATCGTGGTTCCGAATGGTTTCACAATTCCTTTCTATTACTACGATCAATTTCTTGAAGCTAACAAGCTGGATGACGCTATCTACGCAATGTTGAACGATCAGAAGTTTGTGCACGATCCACCTTATCGACGAGAGAGGTTGGCGAGCTTGCGCGAGCGTATTCGGCAGGCAAAATTCGATGAGAATCTGCGCCTTCGGCTCCTGCGCCGTATAAGACTGGAATTTCCGGGCAAAGGCCTCTTTGTTCGCAGTTCTTCTAACTCGGAGGACTTGCCAAATTTTAGCGGCGCCGGACTTTACACTACCGTTCCAAACGTTCGCGAAGAGGCACAGTTTATCGAAGCAATCAAAACAGTCTGGGCGTCGCTCTGGAACTTCGAAGCCTACGAAGCGCGTGAGCGGGCGGCTGTAGATCATTCGAAGATCTTCATGGCTGTACTCATTCAGGAAGGCATCAATTCCGAGAGTTCCGGCGTCATGATTACCGCGGATCCCTTTGACAAAGATAACAAAGGAGCTATCTACATCAGCGCTAAACGCGGCCTGGGTATCAAAGTTGTTGAGGGCAAAAAAGTTGCCGAACAGGTCATTTACCGGCAGCTGGCAAACGCGGTGCAGGTTTTGACCCGTTCGGATGAAGACAGTCTGCTGACGTTTGATGAGAAAGGCGGGGTCAAGGAGATTGCAATAACAGGTGAGCGAGTTGTCTTAACCGACGACGTGATTCGGAGATTAGTTAGCGCCGCCACCCGGATAAAACGCGTATTTGGCAGTCGTGATCAGGACATCGAGTGGGCCTACATGAAAGGCCAGATTTACATTGTTCAGTCGCGGCCCTTCATCGCTGGCGGCTGAGTGTAGCCCAAGCTGTTTCTTGCGTTCCTGAACCAGATGACCCTGATGCACGCGACCAGGAGGTTACGTTACAAATAATGGGTGACAACATATTCGCAGACGGAATTCTGACCGATCACGTCGCATTTGTAACCGGCGGTGGCACTGGGATAACAGGCGGCGTAGCGCGCGCGCTGGCTGAAGCCGGCGCTGCGGTGACCCTGGTTAGTCGGAAGCAGGAGCACCTGGACCCTGCCGCTGCGGCGATAAATCAGAATGGCGGCAAGGCGTTCGCAGTTGCAGCAGATGTACGCAATCCAGAGGAGGTTGAGAGGGCTGTTGCCGAAACCATTAGGCACTTCGGCAAAATCGACATCGTGATTAACGGCGCCGCTGGAAATTTCCTTGCTCCTGCCGAGGCACTGTCGCCAAACGGTTTTGGAACTGTCGTGGACATCGATCTCAAAGGAACTTTCAATGTTTCCAGGGCAGCGTTCGCTCAACTCAAAGAGCACCGGGGCCAGATTCTAAACATCAGCGCTACGCTTCATTATCTCGGCACACCGATGCAGCTTCACGTTTCAGCCGCGAAGGCCGGTGTCGACGCGCTGACGCGGAATCTCGCGGTTGAATGGGGGCGGTACGGGATTCGTGTCAATGGAATCGCGCCGGGGCCCATTGAAGACACTGAAGGGATGAAGCGGTTGGTTCCCGAGCCTGTGAAAGACAAGCTCCGCAAAAATATTCCCCTTGGCCGCTTCGGCCGCATCAGTGATATCGAAACGGCTGCGGTGTTTCTTTGCTCCGATGCTGCAAGTTTTATCAACGGAGCAGTACTGGTGATAGACGGCGGGCAGTGGTTGTCCGCGAGTAAGTTTGTTTGAGCAGCCCTTCAGACCCGGAGCGGAAGTGATTGTGTGAAACCCAAAGGCCGTTCGGTAATTTGCAGGTTAGGAAGGGTGGCTTGCCCCCGCTGGAGCGCCAAACGGCGCGACTGGTTGCGTGTTTTCTCAATGGGATATCACGAAGAAGGGAAAATGGCTTCTAAGACGGAAACACTCTCAGGCTTGATCGGTGGGGCTGTACCTTTGACGCTGAAGAACCAGTCGCGCCGTTGGCGCTCCAGCGGGGGCAAGCTACCCTTCCCGACCTGCAAATTGGCAGGGTTTGCGCCCTCCTTTCGTGTTTTGCGTTTAACAGTCGGCCTCATAGCCGTTGCTGTGTTCGTCACTTCTGCCAGTGCGCAAGAGACGAAGAGCTCTGAACAGTTGACAGGTACATCTAAGAAGATCAACACCCGGCCTGCCGAAGTCGACAAAGCTCCGGATCCTTTTGATGTAGCTTCAGTCGAAAAGATGGCCCAACAGTGTGTCACGCTTGAAACCGAGGTTGGCGCGATCGAAATCGAAATGATTCCCGAAGTCGCGCCCGAGAACGTGCGTAACTTTCTCAATCTGGCGGCGACCCATGCGATGGATACAACAACTTTTAGCCGTGTCGTTAAGGACTTCATTATCCAGGGAGGAAATCTTTCTACGAGTGAAGCGTGGGGCTTGGGATTGGCAAAGAAAATGGCGCACAAGCTGCCCGACGAGCCAGGTCTGGTTAAACATGTTCGTGGCATCGTTTCGATGGCCCGACCGGAAGAAGCAAATAGTGCCAGCACGCACTTCTTTATACTTGTGGGCGACGGTCCGCATCTCGACGGAAAGTTTTCTGCATTCGGCAGAGTAACTAAAGGCATCGAGGTCGCAGACACGATCAATCATGCTCCCGCGGACGGCGAGAAACCCTTGAAGCCAGTGCGCATCAATCGAGCACTCGTCGCTCCGTGCCCAAAATGAATTGCCGTTATGAAGGTTTTTGTGAGGCCAGGAAAGCACCGCGCCGCGACTATGACCATTTGTGTTCTGGTCGGTCTACTCGGCTGCGGCCCCTCTCAAAGTGAAAAGCCCACACCCGAAGCTGCCAGACAATTTCTGAAGCTGCGCGGTTACGAGTTCGATGAAAAGTCATTTTTGTCAGCAGCAACCGCCGGCAACTTGATGGCTGTTAATACCTTCCTTGTCGCCGGCATGAACCCTGATGCGAAGGATCAAGGCAGCGGCGGCTCGGCAATCATCTCGGCCGCATCGCGCGGCGATCTGGAAGTCGTCAACGCCCTCTTAAAAGGAGGAGCCGACGTTAATGCCAGAGATAAAGGTGGCTACACGGCACTGTTGCGAGCTCTCGAAAAAAAGGAGAATGCTGTCGCAGAGGTGTTGCTGGCCCAGCCGAAGGTTGATCTGAATGCACAAGGCTCAAACGGGGTGACGGTGTTGATGAGGTATGTCTGGCACGAAGAAGAAGCTATCGTAGCGAAACTTCTCGGGCGGGCTGCCGATCCGAATCTTAAAGATGCGGAGGGGGACACTGCTCTCCATGGCGCCGCCCAGCGCGGTAACGTCAATATTGCGCAAATGCTTTTGGACAAAGGCGCCAACCCTAACGCCAAAAACAAACTCGGTGGAACAGCTTTGATGTGGGCAGGAGTGTATGGCCACGACGATGTGGCCCGAGTTCTTCTGGAAAAAGGCGCGGACCCTGCCCTAAAGGATGAAGATGGCCTGACTGCGTCGGCCTGGGCCTCTAAAAATAAGAGGGAAGAGACGGCTCAATTTCTCCGTGACGCAGAAAAGAAACGCTAGCGTGGTAATGAATCATCCGGCCGGCGCTGGTTTGCGAACGGAAATTAGAAGATTCAACGAAGGGAAATATGATGCAAGTTAACTACCGCCTGAAATCGCTCGGATTTGTATTCCTGATCCTCTTGTTCGCTTTTGCTGTCTCATTGAAAGCGCAATCCGGCGGGCAATCCGGATGGACGCCAGAACTGGAGATGAAGGTCAAAACTATTGGCGCGGTGCGCGTTTCGCCGGATGGAAAGAAGGTCGCGTACACGGTCAGCTCCGCGGTGATGACTCCAGACAAAAGCGAGTATGTCTCGCAAATCCGGTTGGCCAATAGTGATGGCAGCGCTGACGTGCAATTAACTTATGCGGAGAAGTCGTCAGACAACCCGCAATGGTCGCCTGATGGCAAAATGATTGCTTTCACTTCCGGCCGGACCGGCAAAGATAATCTTTTTGTCCTTCGTTTGGTCGGCGGCGAGGCCGAACAGCTTACTGATGTCAAAACCAGCGTGGGCAGTTTTGCGTGGGCTCCCGACGGCAGGCGCATCGCATTTGTGATGCGGGACGCGGCCAGCGACGATGAAGAGAAAAACAACAAGGGCAAAGACGATTGGCGCTGGATCGATGAGAGCGTCAAGTTTAATCGCTTAAACGTAATCAGTCTTGACAAGGACGCGAATGGGAAGCGCGAACCGCGCCAGCTAAGTGGCGACGCCAATGTTGCTCCGGGGTTCGACTGGTCCCCCGACAGCAAAACAATTGTGTTCACGCGCACCAAGATGCCGAAGGCTGATTACTGGACCACTTCGGATCTCCTGGCGGTGGACGTTGGCTCGGCAAAGGTGACTGCTCTCGCAGTGACCAACGCTTCGGAGTCCGAACCCACTTTCTCGCCCGACGGCAAATGGCTGTCGTTTACTGTCTCGGACGACCCGCCCCGATGGGCTGGATACCGACGAATAGCTGTGATTCCCGCGGGCGGTGGCGCACCGAAGTTACTTGCTGAAACATTTGACTCTCAGCCGGGTACGATCGATTGGTCTGCCGATGGCAAACGAATCTATTTTTCTGAAACGAAAGGAACGGCAAGCCGATTGGCCGCGGTTGATATTGCGACCGGCACTATCATCGAAATCAATAAAGGAAATGAAGTGCTCGGAAGTTTCAATCTGAATCGTAGTCACACTATGCTGGGCTTTACCATGCAGGCAGCCGATAAAGCCCCGGAAGCTTTTGTCACCAGCATCGATAACTTTGCTCCTGTACAGGTGAGTCGGGTAAACGCTGATTTGCCGAATTTGCCTCTGGGAAAAACGGAAATTGTCCGATGGAAGAGTACAGATGGCCTGGACGTTGAAGGGCTGTTGACGTATCCCGTCGGTTATAGAGCCGGAACGCGAGTGCCACTGCTGCTGGTGATCCATGGTGGACCAACCGGAGTGTTTACCCAGACCTTTCTGGCCGGAAGTCGCGGAGTCTATCCGGTTGCTTCATTCGCGTCGCATGGTTTTGCTGTCTTACGTGTGAACCCACGCGGGTCTTCCGGGTACGGACAGAAGTTTCGATTCGCAAATATCAAAGACTGGGGTGGCGGCGACTACCAGGACCTTATGACCGGTGTCGACCGTGCAATCGAAATGGGCGTCGCTGACCCTGAACGTCTCGGCGTGATGGGCTGGAGTTATGGGGGCTATATGACCTCCTGGGTGATAACTCAAACCCACAGATTCAAAGCCGCTTCAGTTGGGGCGGGTGTTACCAACCTAATGAGCTTCATCGGCACTGCAGACATTCCCAGCTTCATTCCCGACTATTTCGAGGGTCAACCGTGGGAAAAGCTGGATGTTTACCGCACACACTCGGCCATGTTCAATGCTAAAGGTGTAACTACGCCGACTTTGATTCAACACGGCGAGGCGGACGAACGTGTGCCAATCTCGCAAGGGTATGAGTTTTACAACGCATTGAAGGTGCAGAATGTTCCGGTCCGTATGATCGTACTACCACGCATGCCTCATGGTCCAAACGAGCCGAAAATGGTCTTGAAAAGTAAGCAGACGAATCTTGAGTGGTTTGAAAAATATGTCGGCAGCGTTGCCAATCAGTCTACAGCGAAGACGAATTTAGAGAGACGCAATTGATGCGTAGCAAGAACCCTGGCATTCGGGTAGGTCGATGGTGACGGTTCTTCTATTGTGATGTATTGCGAGGCGCGATTTAAACTGTTGCAGCCGGACTTGATCTCTTAGAGAATCAGGCATTTTGCGCTGTTTGATCCCGCAGGTGAAACGCCCAGACTTATGAAGGAACTTCATAAAGTTAGCTCGGGGATCCAACCAGGTGCAGCCGTTGTCATAGTGCTGCACACGCCTCGCGAAAAATGCTGGGGGGTGCTCGACGAAATCAGTCCGGCTGGAGTATTCTTGCGCGGCCTCGATTTGAATGCTTTCGACGATTGGCTAAGTGCCTTAGTTCACGAAGAACCGTTTGTCGGGTTTGGTGATCTCTTCTTTCCCATGTGGCGGATCGAGCGTATCTCGAGGGATGAAGCTTCGGGCGGGATTCCTTCGCTTTGCGATCAGGTGGCGCATCGCACGGGCCGGACAGTTGAAGAACTGGTGACGACTAATAGAAGCCGGGTGGAGTGATTCACTTTTCGTGCCAAATGACGGGCTGCTTAACGGCGCAGAGAGGGATGGCTTGGTAGCCAGACCGGGAAGCCTTAGGAAATTATTCCCACCGGGAAAGATTTTATTGTTGCAAGTATGAAACACTGTTCCATTCTCGCGTTGAGTGTGTTATGCTCAGCGATCTGACGGCAAAGAGAAGTGGTTTTGCCGCGGCTCATGGGAAAAGGAGCGGAAGAAAGAGATGTATGTTATGGCTGATGACCGAATAAGCGTCGATCGCGGCAAGGCGATTGAGGCAGCACTAGCAAATATTGAAAAGAGATTTGGGAAGGGATCGATTATGCGTCTGGGCGAGCGCGAGGTCTCGGATATTCCTGCAATTTCTACGACTTCTTTAAGCCTGGATGCGGCGGTGGGAATTGGTGGCGTGCCGCGGGGACGCATCATCGAGATCTACGGGCCGGAGAGTTCCGGAAAGACCACTCTTGCTCTCCACATCGTCGCAGAAGCGCAAAAGGCTGGCGGTGTTGCGGCTTATATCGACGCAGAACACGCGATGGATGCCGATTATGCGGGCAAACTCGGCGTCGATATTGACCAGCTGCTGATTTCACAGCCGGATTCTGGCGAACAGGCGCTGGAGATTGCCGAAGCGCTGGTGCGTTCAAATGGCGTTGACGTAATCGTAGTTGACTCGGTTGCGGCATTGGTCCCCCGCGCCGAGCTCGACGGAGAGATGGGCGACTCGTTGCCTGGCTTGCAAGCGCGTTTGATGTCGCAGGCTCTCCGCAAACTGACGGCAATAGTTTCGCAGTCGAATACCTGCTTCATCTTCATCAACCAGATTCGTGAAAAGATCGGAGTGATGTTTGGTAATCCCGAAACTACAACTGGCGGTCGCGCGCTAAAGTTCTATGCGTCTATGCGGCTCGACATCAGGCGCATAGGGGCGATCAAAGACGCAGACCGGGTTGTGGGCAACCGCACCAGAGTTAAAGTTGCAAAAAACAAAGTAGCGCCGCCTTTCCGTGAATGCGAGTTTGACATCATGTATGGCGAAGGCATCTCGCGCGAAGGCGATGTTCTCGACCTGGCGGTCACGCAACGCGTCGTGGATAAGAGTGGTGCGTGGTTTTCCTACAAGGGAGATCGCCTTGGACAAGGACGAGAGAATTCAAAGCAGTCATTGAAAGAAAATCCAGAACTTCTCAAAC
>JBHEMV010000069.1:0-17116 GCA_046262375.1 Pyrinomonadaceae bacterium | reverse complement strand
GCAAGTTCATATAGACCGTCATTGGCGGCAATGTGGTCATTGGGATCGCCGAGGTTCACGTCAGCCGTGCCGATGTTCGGGGTAGAAACGGTAAAGCGCAAAAGTTTCTTTTGATCGACGATCAAATCAGGCTTGGCCTTTGAACCTGGGGAGGCTTTTGCTTTATGGATAGTGAAAGTTGTTCCGACAGCCAAAGCGAGAATTGCTACTAAGATAACAATCCGGTGTTTCATTCTTGTTCTCCTTCTATTGAGTTAGGGAAGTGGAAACTGCGCCAGGTGAAACTTTTTGAGGCCCCAAGTAAATACTAGAGGCCAGAAAATGTCAAATGCGAGACTCTTTATCCGATCCAACCCCCGATCAGTCCGGGCGTAATGACTCTGTTTTGCCCTGAGCATGTCGACCGGGTTATTCTCAAGTATGGGACAGGAGAATGTTTGATGGTTTCCACAATTCGATCAGTCGCGGAACAACAAACGCGCACGCTAATTGATCTCTATAAAACCGTTCGCGCGCGGACAATGCAGATCGTTGCGCCCCTGGAGATTGAAGACTACGTCATTCAGACCGCGGAATTCATGAGTCCGCCGCGCTGGCACATTGGCCATACGTCCTGGTTTTTTGAGACTGTGTTGCAGGCGCACAAACCTGGCTACAAAGTCTATTCTGACGAGTACCTCTTTTACTTCAATTCCTATTATGAAGGGTTCGGCGAACGGATAGCGCGGCCGAAGCGCGGCACCCGCTCGCGACCCCCCGTCAGAGATACAGTCACGTACCGCCATCATGTGGACGAACAAATCCTACAATTTTTGGATTCGACGGCTGGAAACTCCCATTCGGAAACGGTGTTGGCGCTCATCAGGCTCGGCCTCGAGCACGAGATGCAACATCAGGAACTTCTCGTTTACGACATCAAGCACCTGCTCTGTGATCAGTATCAGCCGGAGATAAAAGCCGCACCCCTGTCATCAGTAAAGGTTGAGGGAATGGCGGAAATCGAAGGGGGACTTTTTTGGCTGGGCTACGGTGGACTAGTCCAAAGTCCAACGTCCAATGTCCAAGGTCCTTCTAACTACGATTTCGCTTTCGACAACGAAAAGCCGGCGCATCAAGTCTTCGTGCAGGACTTCGCCATTGATCGCGCCGTGGTCAGCAATGGAAACTTTCTTGAGTTTATTCGCGACGGCGGATATCAGAACTATCGCTGGTGGTTTTCGGAAGGCTGGGAAGCAGTTAACCGAGAAAAATGGCAAGCTCCGCTTTACTGGGAACTGCACGATGGTAACTGGATGATTCGCGACTTTTCGGGTTTGCACTTAGTCGAAAGCAAAGAAAACGAGCCGGTCTACCACGTCAGCTACTTCGAGGCTTCAGCGTTTGCCAAATGGGCGGGCAAGCGTTTGCCCACCGAAGCGGAATGGGAAAAAGCTGCGTGTCTCAGTCCGGAAAGCGGCGAAAGAAGAAACTTTCCATGGGGTAATGAGAGGCCGGATGAGGTGAAGGCAAACTTATTTGAAAACGGGCTTTGGACTGTGGCGCCAATTGGCGCGTTTCCCGCTGGTCAAAACAGCAATGGCTGTCAGCAAATGATTGGCGACGTTTGGGAATGGACAACATCCGACTACGTTCCCTATCCCGGGTTCAAATCGGAGTTTGATGAATACAACGACAAATGGTTCGTCAATCAGAAGGTTTTGCGCGGCGGCTCGTTCGCCACACCGCAATCCCACATTCGTTCAACTTACCGAAACTTCTTTCACGCGCATGAGCGCTGGATGATTTCAGGCTTCCGCTGCGCAAAGGATTTGTAAAGCAAACTGTTAGTTTGCGGTCTGATTGCTACGGTCCAACCCCGTCAACCTAAAAACCAATGCCAACAATACTGAATGAAACGGAAGTCAGGGTGCTGGGCTCCCTCGTTGAGAAGCAGGTAACTACGCCGGAATACTATCCTCTCACGCTTAACGCGGTGATGCTTGCTTGTAATCAGAAGAACAATCGCTACCCGGTTACCGCCTTTGACGAAGACACTGTCACCCACGCTCTGGAAAGTCTGCGAGAGAAGAATCTTGCTTACGTGTTTTACGGCAGCACAAGCAGGGTGCCAAAGTACAAACATGTGCTACCGGAAGTAATGCATCTGAGCCAGCCGGAGTTGGCCCTTATTTGCGTGCTGCTGCTAAGAGGTCCCCAGACAACCGGGGAACTGGCGACTCGAGCCTTTCGGCTGCATGAGTTTTCAGGACTGGAAGAAGTTGAGTCGACATTGAATTCACTGATTTCGAGAGAGCCGGATCCTCTCGTGATCCGCCTGCCTCGTCAACCCGGTCAGAAAGAGGTTCGCTTCGCGCACCTGCTGTCAGGAGAAGTCGCCGTCGAAGCCTTTAGTGAGACGGAGAGGCCTCGAGAAATGACGGTGCGGTCGACTCAGGCCGACAGAGTTTCAAAATTAGAGAGTGAAGTTGAAGATCTAAGAAACCAGTTTGCCAGCCTTCAACGGCAATTCGCAGATTTCAAAAAGCAATTCGAATGAGTTACGCAATACATATCCGCAGATTACGCAGATTACGCAGATTAACAGAAACGGTTAGGGTGTTAAGGGTTCGTTAGGGTCTTGGATTGCATCTGTGTAATCTGCGTAAATCTTCGGATAAATCGGGAGCGCCTATATTGCACGTCTAGGCCAGTGTTTCATTTGTGCAATTCCGGCCACTCCGGGTTATAATTTCTTTCCCTTATGAATCTCGAAATATTTCATCCAGCGGTCGCACGCTGGTTTGCGAAAAGCTTTCCCGCGCCGACCCCGCCGCAACAGGAAGCGTGGCCGGCCATCAAACAACAGCGGAATACTTTGATTGCCGCGCCCACCGGCTCGGGAAAAACTCTTGCCGCTTTTCTCGCCGCCATTGATGACCTGGTGCGCCTCGGAATGGACGGAAAGCTCGACGACACAACCCACATTGTTTACGTGTCCCCACTGAAAGCGCTAAGCAACGATATTCAACGGAATCTGCAGATTCCTCTACAGGGAATTCAAGAGGAACTGCGCGAGTTGGGCCTGCCTGAAGTCAATATCCGCACGCTCGTTAGGACGGGGGACACGCCGGCAGTGGAGCGCACGGCCATGACCAAGCGGCCTCCCCATATTGTGGTGACGACTCCAGAATCGCTCTACATCTTACTAACCAGCGAAGGCGGACGCCGGATGTTGCAGACGACGCGCACGCTTATTCTGGATGAGATCCACGCGGTCGTCGGCGACAAGCGCGGTTCACACCTCGCGCTTTCCATGGAGCGACTGGAGCAGCTCGTCAGCCAACATGAAACTCAGGATACCGAGAACCAAATCCCAAATCCGCAATCTGAATTCCCAAATCGAAAGTTGGTCCGGATTGGTTTGTCCGCCACGCAACGCCCTATCGAAGAGGTGGCGCGCTTTCTTGTTGGCACAGCAAACATTAATTCCGCCGGCACGCCGGACTGCGCCATCATCGACAGCGGACACACGCGCCGACTGGATCTAGCGATTGAGTTACCTGAATCGCCACTGCAGGCCGTAATGTCTGGTGAAGTTTGGGACGAAGTTTACGATCGTCTTACTCAGTTAATTCGACAACACAAAACCACTCTCATCTTCGTCAACACTCGCCGTCTCGCGGAAAGGGTCGCGCGTCATCTGGGCGAACGAATCGGCGATGAAAACATTGCCGCGCACCATGGCAGTCTGGCGCGGGAACAACGTTTGGCGGCCGAACAACGATTGAAGGCCGGGGAACTCAGTGCGTTGGTTGCGACGGCCTCTCTCGAGCTAGGCATCGATATTGGTGACGTAAACCTTGTCTGCCAGATTGGTTCTACTCGTTCCATAGCCAGCTTCCTGCAACGTGTGGGACGATCCAACCACACGGTCGCCGGTTTCCCTAAGGGACGGGTTTTCCCACTCTCGCGCGACGAACTGGTTGAGTGTGCCGCGATAATTGATTCAGTGCGCCGTGGCGAACTTGACCGTTTGGAGCTACCTCAACAGCCGCTCGACATTCTCGCCCAACAGATTGTTGCTGCCTCGGCGGCCGAAGAATGGACCGAAGAGACGCTCTTCCAGATGATCAGGCGCGCCTATCCCTATCGCAACCTGGAACGCGAGAAATTTGATTCCGTCGTTCGCATGCTGGCCGAAGGCTTTTCCACCAAGCGGGGGCGTCGCTCGGCCTACCTTCACCATGATGCCGTCAATCATCGAATACGCGGGCGGCGCAACGCGAGGCTATCGGCAATTACTTCGGGTGGCGCTATTCCTGATACGGCAGATTATGCAGTTGTACTTGAGCCAAGTGATTTGGTTATCGGCTCAGTTAACGAGGATTTCGCAATTGAGAGTTTGCAGGGTGATATTTTTCAACTAGGCAATACCTCCTGGCGCGTATTGCGCGTCGAGCAGGGCAAGGTGCGTGTCGAAGATGCGCACGGTCAGCCGCCCTCGATTCCATTCTGGCTGGGGGAGGCGCCGGCGCGCACGCACGAACTTTCTGTTGCGGTATCTCGCTTGCGCGTAGAAGTTGCAGAGCGAGTTGAAGTCAATGATCCTCGCCAGGGCGAGGCAGTGGGTGAGGACCCATCAGCTACAGCTGATTGTACGGACATGGCCTCGGAGAAAGCAGTTGTTAGTACCACCTGCGGACCGGGGTCCCCGGCCGGACAGCCCGGCTGGGGTGGTGGTAGCGGGTGGGTAAACTCAGGGCTCAATCTCGAACTGGCAATTACGTATTTGACCGAAGAGGTAGGCATCTCGCGCGCCGCCGCCGAACAGATCGTCGAATATCTCGCTGGTGCAAAGGCCGTGCTCGGCGTAATGCCATCGCAGGAGAATCTCGTCCTCGAACGCTTCTTTGACGACAGCGGCAGTATGCAGCTGGTAGTACATTCGCCTTTTGGAAGCAGGCTTAACCGCGCCTGGGGACTGGCGCTGCGAAAGCGTTTCTGCCGCAAGTTTAATTTTGAGCTGCAGGCGGCGGCTACCGAAGATGCAATAGTACTTTCGCTCGGGCCCACACACAGTTTTCCACTCGACGACGTATTCCATTATCTCAACTCGAAGACAGTGCGCCAGCTTTTGTGTCAGGCGCTTTTGGATGCGCCCATGTGGAACATTCGCTGGCGCTGGAACGTGACGCGCTCTCTCGCAGTCTTGCGTCGCCGCGGCGGCAAGAAAATTCCTGCTCAACTGCAGCGCATGGATGCGGAGGATTTGCTGACCGCAATATTTCCTGACCAGGTCGCTTGTGCAGAGAATCTTGGTGCTGGGGAACGCGAGATCCCCTCGCATCCGCTTGTAGACCAGACTGTGAAAGATTGTTTGGAAGAGGCAATGGATGTGGATAGTCTTGAAAAGCTGTTGACCTCCATTGAGCAGAACGAAAAAAATCTTTTTGCTCGGGATGTGATCGAAGCTTCCCCTCTCGCCCAGGAAATACTCAATGCGCGACCGTATGCCTATCTCGACGACGCGCCGCTTGAAGAACGCCGGACGCGGGCCGTATACCAACGCCGCTGGTTGGATCCCCAAACCGCCGGGGACATGGGCAAACTCGATCAGGGTGCCATCGATCGCGTACGTGACGAGGCTTGGCCTCGAGTGGAAAATGCCGATGAACTGCACGATGCGCTGGTCGAGTTAGGATTTATAACCGAGAAAGAAGGTCAGGATTGGCACCAGTTTTTTGCTGAGCTGAAGAATGAGCGCCGCGCGACCATTCTTGACGTTAGCACTGGGACCGCTAGTGCTCCGCCTGAATCGGCGAGGCCCAGCCTCGCCGAAGACAATAAGATAGCGACTCCGGAAAGGCATAGCCTTTCCGCACTGCCGGGAGGCAGAGCCTCAATTGAAGACGTTGGCGGTGACGCCCCAGCCCGCCCAGCAATAAGGTTATGGGTTGCCGCCGAGCGTCTACCACCGCTCGAAGTTGTATACCCGTGCGCGTCACTCCAACCGCTAATTGCAGCTCCCGAAGGCTTCACCGAGAAAGTCTGGACCTTTGAAGACGCCCTGGTTGAAGTTTTGCGCGGGCGCCTTGAAGGTCTGGGTCCTGTAACTGTCGAAGCTCTGGTGAATTCATTCGGTCTAACCAGGAACGAAATTGAAGGAGGTTTGCTAAGACTTGAGGCAGAAGGCTTCGTGATTCGCGGGCAATTCACACCCGGCTCAACAGCTGAATGGTGTGCCCGCCGTCTGCTCGCACGCATTCACAGTTACACCCTCAATCGTTTGCGGCAGGAGATCGAACCCGTTTCCACCGCCGATTTCATGCGATACCTGCTTGCCTGGCAAAAAGTTGCGCCCGATCACCAGATGGAAGGTCCCGAGAGTGTGCGCGCGCTCATCGAGCAGTTGGAGGGTTTCGAAGCGCCGGCGGCTTCGTGGGAAGGCGAGCTGCTTCCCAGCCGTTTGGCGGAATACGATCCTGCGTGGCTCGATGCCTTATGTCTTTCCGGTGAAGTTGTCTGGGCCAGACTAACTCCCCCGGCACTGCCCTCAGCATCGTCTCGTTTGGCAACTTCTGAAAACGGTGTCGAGCGCGCGCGTGGCTCCGCTCCTGTTCGCAACACTCCCATCGCGCTGCTGCGGCGCAAAAATTTTGCGATCTGGAACTCTGTGTTTCCCCAGCCGTCGTTAAGTGAAGTCGAATTCTCAACAACTACCCGCGCTGTGCACGACTATCTGGCGACACGCGGCGCCTCGTTCTTCAGTGACTTAGTGGAAGGCACAAGACTATTGCGCAGCCAGGTGGAGGAGTCACTGGGTGAGTTAGTGGCTAACGGGTTGGTTATTTCTGACAGCTTCGCGGGACTTCGTGCCCTGCTGACTCCCGGCAGTCGCAAGACGCATGCGGCTGCGCGTCGCAAGCACCGGCAGCCGGTCTACGAAATGTCGAGCGCCGGACGCTGGTCATTGCTGCAAAGAGCGTCCGACAAACTTAAGTTTGTCGAACAGGAAGGTGCCGAAGCCGCCGAAAAGATTGCCCGCATACTTCTCAAACGCTACGGCGTGGTATTCAAGCGTCTGCTCGAGCGCGAAGGAATAGCACTACCCTGGCGGGTGCTGCTCAGAATCTATCATCGCCTGGAGGCGCGTGGCGAGATTCGCGGCGGACGTTTTGTTGCGGGAATTTCGGGTGAACAGTTTGCCCTTCCCGAAGCTGTGGGAATGTTGCGAGCGATTCGCCGCGCGCGCACTGGAGCAGTGGACTTTGGATTCCGCAGTTCGGAGCAGAATGACGATGAGCCCCCACTCGCAATCGGTGTTACGTCGGTTGAAGACAGCCTGATTTCTGTGAGCGCCGCCGATCCACTAAACCTTGTCGGCATCATTACACCGGGCGGGCGGGTTACAGCGCACACCTCAAATCGCATTCTGTATCGCAACGGCGAACCCATCACTGTTCTGGAGTCAGGTGAGACGCGTTTCCTCGTTGAACTCAGTCGCACCATGGAATGGAAAGCCAAGAGCGCGCTAATGCGTAAGGCCACACCGCCGCAACTGCGCACCTATCTACGACGTCCTGCATAAACCGCGATACCCATTAGTCCGGTAGCGGCCGGATGCTACATTCAAATTGATAAGAAGCACGTTACAGAACCGCTTGCTACCGAATTTGAGTCTAGCAGCGGTCCGCGCAAGCCGCCCGCTAACTACAAACTGAACCACTACCCGCACTCAACATGCGGAGACGATTTACACCGGATTCAGTATGACAATCTCGGCGCGCTCGCGAGCGAAGTCAAGAAAGGCGTCTGTGTCGGATTCAATCTTTGACTCAGTCAGTGTTCTTTCGATCTCGCCGCGCGCTTCTTCGAAAGTGGGCACGATTTGACCCGGAGCCCGACTTCTCAATCGCGGCACGTAGACATCTTTGTAGTAATCGGCGCTCTCTTTTTGCGTAATCACCACAAAGTTGCGAAAACGGAAGTCGAGATACTTCTCAATCCTCACACGCTGATCCAAAATCTCGCCCAGCTTTCCACTGGTCAGACCCACTTTCAGAAGCCGCTGTTGAAACTCTGCCGCCGATGGGAATTCCTTTGCCAACTGATCACGTTCATCACTGATCTCTTCCTCGGTCGGTTCGAGCGTCGGAAGTTTTTCGGCTTCCTGAAGAATAAGTCTCTGGTCAATGATCAGGCGCATGGCGTGATTGAGGTCATCGGATTTCGGATTATCGAGCGGCGTATTTGGCTGCAGTGCCAGCTGCCATAGAAGATCGGAATAAGTAATCAAACAAACTTGACGACAATCCGCGAGAACACCGGCGTTGACCGTCGCCACCATCTTGTCGACCGTTTCCTGCGCGCAAGCCGGGCGAGTGAGGAGTGAGCAGTGGGCAGTGAGCAGTAATGAGAGCATGAGCAGTCGGTAGATGGCAGACGGCAGGACGCTGATTGACGGTCTTAACGTTTTCAACAACATCATTTTCTTTTGTACCTACCTCCTGCTCCTTCCTTCTGCACCAATTACTCACTGCCCACCGCTCACTGCTCACTGTTTTAGAACGTCTGCGTAAATCTGAAGTGTATTTGCGTTCGCTTAAGACGATAGATTGCCGGAGTACCGTCGAGGCCGGTTGGACCCTGCTGTGGAATTAGAAACTCGGGGGGATTGAGCATGAAACCGTAATCCACCGCCAGGGCGCCTCCGAGTGGTGTTTGTATTCTGAAACCCAGGCCCAACGTGTGGGTCCAGTGGGCGCGCAAGTTTGCGGCATTTATCGCTGCCAACAGGTCCCCGCCGGGCACGGGCGTATCTTGTTTACGAAATAAGTCTCCGATGCGCCGGAAAACATTGCCCCCGTCGTAAAAAGGAACCGCTTGTAACGACCTGGTTACCGGAACACGCGCTTCGAGATTGATAATAGCGAGGGCGTTGCCGCCAACTGGAACTGTAAACGGATTCAAAACAACGGCCTTCTTGTTTTGATCCCGGAATGTGCCCTGAGGAATTATCACCAGCCGCGGCCCTG
The DNA here is from genome assembly GCA_046262375.1 of Pyrinomonadaceae bacterium. Lineage (GTDB taxonomy): Bacteria > Acidobacteriota > Blastocatellia > Pyrinomonadales > Pyrinomonadaceae > PSRF01. The sequence goes on along the minus strand of JBHEMV010000069.1, from coordinate 8,102 downwards.
CTTCCTCGAAGTTGAACCCACGGAGCGTTGTGGAACCTCCGGCAAAAAATCTTTCGCTGATCGGCAATGTGAGATCGATTTCGTCTATTGTCCCGTTGCCATCGCGATCCCTGGGATTGAAAAGATTCGCCAAACCAAGTGTGGCGTTTCCGGCAAAGACCGTCCCACGAAAACGGTTCACTTTGTAATAACGGCGATAAGTAGCCTGAAACCTGTTGAAGGAAATATTTCCTCCCAATTGCCGCAGGGCGACAGCGTAGTCGACGTTGAAGAAATCGCCGCGCGTGGCATCCAGCTGGTTGTAGCGGCAGATTTCTCCGGGCGCTCCCGCCTCCGAGTCGTCTTTGGTGCGAATCGCGCCCAACAAGCCCCGCTCACATCTTTCACGAGTGTCCCGAACATAAGACACTCCAAACCGCGAAAGGCGAACTGAGCGATCGGGTTGCAGAATCGGCTTGATCACCAGACTCTGAAGATTGAAGAGCCGCACGTCCTCATAACTATACCGAGCGAAAAGAATGGAATGCGTTTTTGAGTCAAGAACCTTTTGCGTCTCAATAGCCGCGGTGAAGCGATTGATGGTTGGTTCCCTTACCTTCACACCAAATTCGTCCAGTGGATTTCCCTTCTCATCGAGCCGCTGGACAATGCCCATCGTTCCCCGGTCAATGGCGGAGCGGAAAAAGCGGGTCACTGTGGAATCACGTTGGTATTCGAGTGATAAGGCGAGCGGCGCAAACTGTTTCTTGCCATACCGCGCGAAACGCGGATCGAGATATTCGAACCTCAGAAGCTGCTGCTGCCTGCTGGCGCGCAGACGCATGGCTCCCTGTCGCAGCTTGTTCATCAAGTTAACGTTGCTGATCTCAAACAGGCCCAGGGCCCCTGTGTCGGTGGAGAACCCACCGCCGTAGTCCATCACGCGCGGCTTCTTCTCCTCAACGTCGATGATGACATCGCGTTGCTTGAAGCCGGCGGCCGTTTCCCCGGCAGCATCAGTCCGAATTATCACTTGCCGAAAAGCGTCCGTGAGATAAAGCTCTCGTTCGCTGTCGGCGATCCGATCCGAGCGCAGCACATCACCTTCGGCGATGGGAATTGCGCGCACGATAGCGTCTCGCTTGGTGCGTTGCGTCTTAGCGCTGCCGGTTACGCCGTTGACTATAATTCGATTGATGTAGACCTTATCGCCTTCGTTTATGATCGAATAGATGAGCCTTACCTGCTCTTCTTCGCCTTTCTTTGGAAGCTCAACGATAGAAAATTCCATTTGCGCGCTTATATAACCTTCGCGAGCATATAGCGCGAGCATGCGCTCGCCATCCGCCCTGGCCTGGGAACGCGAGTAAGGAGATCCGATAATAGTCTTCAACTCGTCGCGCAGGCGTTGGTCGGTATAAATCTTATTGCCGCGAACTTCCGAGGCGGCAATGCGCGTTAGTGGCCCTTCGTTTACCTGAAATGTAATAATTAGACTCTCACCATTGATCGAGACACCTTGAAGAACGTCGACATGCACGCGGCGATAACCAATGTCTCGCATATAAGATTCGATGGTGCGCCGGTCCTGCTCCAGAAGAGTGAGACTGGTGTAGCCACGACCGTATCCGATTAACGGAATCAATCCCAAAGCACTGGCTTTCTGAGTTCGGAGATCTGCCGCAACGTCGTCAAGCGTGAGTTTATTCGTTCCCGTGATGCGAATGTCAGTGAGCTTGAATCGGCGGCCGCGGTCAATGTCATAGCGAATCTCTACGGTTCGACCACTCAACACCTCGGGATTTAAGGTCTCGCACGTGTCAGCAGTGCCATTTGCTCCAAGTTCAGGTGTTGCCGGGGTCACCGTGCACACCGGGGTTATCTCGGTGAAGAAATACCCCTGCTCCTGGAGCTTATTACGCAGCCTGCGGGAGCCTTCGATAATCGCGGATTGATCGATGTTGCCTTCACGCTTTACCGGCAAAAGCTCGCGCGCCGCCTTTTCGGTCATCGGGAAATCCTTGACGACCACATTCACCTTTGGCCCAATTTTGCCAATCACATTTATCGTTATCTGGTTTCGCTCTGGATCACGTTCAACCTTCGCATCTTGAAGCAACGGAGCAAGGTATCCCTGGTCAATTATGGCCTGACGAACTCGCTTGATATCCTCGCCGAGCGCCTCACGCGTGAAGGGAGCACCCGGTTGAAGCTGTAGCGACGGCTTTACTAAGGACGGATCGAATCCGGTAACGTCGATATTGAAAGAATCAACACGCGACTGATCGCCCGGAACGACACGGTAAGTGACAGTTGCCCGCGTTCCACTCGCATCCAGTTGTTCGGTCGGTTCTACCACGGCGTTGAAGTAGCCACGGTCCCGTAGATAAACCTGCAGTTCATCTGAGTTGCGAACAATTATCTGTTTGGAAAGACGCGTGCCGGGTTGGGTAAGATTTACGCGTGCGCGCAATTCATCTTCAGAAATCGGCGTGCCTGCGGCGGGCGTCAGCTCAAACTTAACGTCGCCAATTTGCACCTGGCGTTGAATAACAAATCGCAACCGGATAGGACCACTCTTGCCCGCATCGACCTCAATCACTTCCACGCGCGCATTTCCCACCCTCTCAGACTCGAACAATGCCTGCAGGGAGTTGCGTATACCGACTGCCGAATATTCGCTGTTAGGATCGATTTTTATTATTGATAAGAACTCCGCCTCGGCTGCAGGATCAGCGGGAGAGCCCTCAAATACAATCTCGATTGAGCTGATTAGACGACCCTCGTAATCGTTGATCGCATCAGCATTGGCCGTGGCGCACGTAACCAGAAGGGTTGCGGTCAGCAATAATGCAGAGAGAAACTGCCTCAGCCAATGTAGCCGGAAATCGCGCCAAAAGAAGAGGTACGGCGTCTCCGCAATCCGCCGCGCCCTACTTTGCGCTTTATTTCGCGCCTGAATGTGAATCCCCTTCTCGCCCAGACCCATCGCTTAAAACCGTCTTCGGAACCTGATCTCAAAATTGAAGTTGTTGTTACGCGCAGTTAACCTCCGCGTCGATGCTTGCTCATACTGCGCAATGAAAAACAGCCGGTCGGAAACTCGATACTCAAGGGCCAATATTTGATTCGGGTCTGAAGCAACATTAGTCGAGTAGGTAACGGACAGGTCTTTGTTAATTCTCTTGCCCACGGTTAATCGGGCTGCCGGGGTCGATCCGCGGCCACCGATCACGGGATTGATCTCAAAGCGGCTTAATCCGAAAAGTCTGCTGGTGGCGCGTTGAGCGGGCGCATTAATGAGCGCATCTGTCAGAAGGCTGGTCGCAGTCCCCAAACCCGATTGAGAAAGTACGGAGGTGCTCGTGTCTCCCGTCGCCAGCTGGCCGGTTGTGATCAGGGAAACCACATCGGCCTGCGGCAACGCTGGTTCGGAGCTGACGACGGCTTGTGGTTGCGAGAGGGGTCCGGAAAGTCCCACAGTCACACGATAACCGCGAATCTGCGACTCGCCCTGGATATTTATTATTGGATCGGCTTGTCTCTGCGGAGGCAAATCCATCAAAGCGCGGGTAATCTCGTAACGGTCGTTGCGGAAATTGAGAGTGCCGCTGGTGGCAGTAATTCTTCCCGAGATTACCGGGTCCTTTACCGGACCGTTAACCTGCAAAGATACCGAGCCAACCAAATCGGCGAGATTATTTCTTACGACAAGGGCGTTGCGACCTTCGACGCGCAAGTCGCTGAACAGGGCCGCGCGCGTTAGTTCAATTTCGCTGCCCTCTTCGATTGATTCCTGGCGCCGGAAGTTAATTAGATCGGCCAGCTCAATGTCCTCGGTGTATTCTGTCCTGCGAACATTAACAACCCCACCGACCAGTTGTTCGCGCGCCGATCCTCTGATCTCGAGATCAACATTCGCCGTCGTGCGAAAGTTTTCCGGAAACGGCACTGTCACATCTTCGCCATGGATGTTGAAGAGGAAGCGGGAGACCGCGAAGCCTTCCAGCAGTGCGCCGCCTGTAGCAGAAACCCGACCGCCACCCATGGTACCGGTTAAGGAATCGATTTGGGCCTGGTTAGAAGTGAACCTGACCAGTGACTTCAAATTAGAGACGGTCCAACGCTCATTACCCAGCAGCATGGAAATCGACCCTCCCGCGACGGAAGCCGTCCCGTTAAGTCGGGGCAGCTCGTAAGTGCCCGTTACGCGCACAGCCACGTCCGCCGTGCCGGAGGTAAAGACGTCGGGAGACAATCCATTCAAGACTCTCAGGTTGAGCTGGCCATCGGCGGTAAGGCTCTGCCGGCCCTCAGGGCCCACGGCAAGCGTTCCACCCAGAATAATGTTTGTTCCCGGACCGGTGAATTGAGTTTTTTCAAAAGTTAATTCGCGGGGCGAGAAGCGGACGATCAAAGGCGAAGTCGCGTCGAGCTGCACCTCTTCTACTTTAAAACTGAGATTTGTAAAATTTGCAGTTCCTTCCAGCCCGGCCGCGGAAAAGTATCCGTCCTCGTCCAGAAGATTACCGCTGGCCTTGATTGTCCCGGTTGCCAGACCGGAAATCTTGACCGCAGTTTGCGGCAAAACCATCTTCAATAAACTCGTCAGGTCTGCATTAGTCACGGTAGTTTCGACGTTGGAGGTCAACCTTTCGCTCCCAAGGTTGATTTGCGCCGCGATGGCTTGCGATGGACCGAGCAGTCCCGTTGTCAGCGTGATGGTTAGTTGTTTGTTCTCTGTTCTCCCGACCAGGGCAAGCGTTCCGGCCGGACGGCCGTTTATCGTTACGTCTTTTCCCTGCCCGTCAAAAGTGATTTCGTATGCGGAGAAATCCTTCGCCGATAAGTTTCCCGAAACGTGAGCGTTAAAGTCGGCAGTGCCCGTGACTGAGGAGAGTCCGGGTCGATTGGTAATCGCAAACAACCGACTTAGTTGCACACCTTCGGCCCGGCCCTGAAGATCGAATTCTTTGCTAATGGTGTCATACGTGCCGCTGGCGACAACATGGCCGGCAGTTAGACGGGCGTCGATGTTTTCAATACTTACCTTCGAACCACTGAAGGTTGCGCGCGCGACCAAACCCTCGAGGGGTTCCCCGCCTAACCGTCCTGGACCAAAACGCAAATCGGCGCTGCCGCTCATGGCGTTGGGTATTCCGATTATCTTTATCTGCCCGGAGGCGTCAGCCTGGGTGTCAGCAAACTGGGCCCGCGTTGATTTACTAAGGGGCAGAGCAGCAATCAAATTGCCGGCGTTTACCCGGTCGAGCGTAGCATTTAGGGTGGTGTTGTTCTCGCCCGTGCGGGGAGCATCCAGGGTAAACTGCATACCGCCGCCGTCTCTCTCAGTCAACCGCCCGTCGGCGATGCGTAGTTCCGCAGCGGTCATTGTCAGCGAAGCCGTCAAGGAACCAAGATCGTTCCCATTGATTAACAGCATCCCTAGCGAAATGCGCCCGTCGATGTCCGGAGAGCCAAGTTTTCCTCTCAACGTTCCGTTGAAGGCTAACTGGCCTCCCAGGTCGATGCCATAACTCCGCATCTGCTCTTCAACGTTAGGTAGCAGCCCAGAGGAAATTACAACAGCTTGTAACTCCGCCGCATCTGACGAACTTAGATTGACCTGGAGATTGGAATCGCCTGAGAAGGAAAACTGGCCCGCCGCTTTGAGTTGGGTTGCAGTCGTTTGCAAATCGACGCGATCGATATTAAACAATCCCCGGTCGGCGCGGATTGCTACCACACCCGAAAGCGGCACACGCCCACTGTCTGCTCCTACGTCTTCAGCCGTGAACGTCGAGGTAAGTGATCCTGAAGCTCGTTTGAAATCTGTTCCCGGGAACGTCAGGTCGATTGTGCCATTAGCTCTTCCTGCAAGTGGTACAGCCGCACCGGCCAACGCAGCCAGAGGCCCGGAAACTTCTAGATCCGTGAAATTACCTGAGACACGCGAAGTACCGCCTCTGGCAATAGCTATTCGTGCGTTGCCACTAGCCTTCCCGTTAAAAATGTCCGCTTCGAAGTTGTTGAGTTGTAATTCGCTGTTGGTGGCTGTGAGCCGGGCCGTGGCCTGGCCCATGTTTATTTGGCCCAGCATACCGCCGCCAATGCTCAAATCCGCGCTGGCGCGATAACGGCCCGAGGGTTCAACAACAAATACGGGTTTCGCAAGCTTGACGTTTTCCACCTGACCATCAGCCAGCTTCACAGTGCCCGCGTTGATGTCGGCGGTGGATCCCTCCATTCGCCCTCCGCGAATAGAAAGCCTGACCCCGGCAATATTGATGCTGCCGATTTCTGCTCCCGCAGCGCTAGTTCCCCCGACCTGTACATTCTTTACAACGACATTGGTGACACCATTTCGGCTGACGATGTCCACATTATTTGCGGTTACGCCCTTAATCTTCGCGCCGGAAGCAACGATGGTTCCCGCTTTCACTTTAGAGGCAGTCGCTGTGGTGATGGTATTCTCGCTCCGCAAACGCAGATCCGATGCTGTCAGTCCGTTGACCTTTGCGCCCGAAGAGGTCAAACTGCCGGCACTGAACTGGCTGGATGAGGCGGTCAGAACTCCATTGTTCATCTCCGCGCGGGCATCCTGGAGGATTAATCCGGTAATCGTCGTTCCGTAGCTTCTCTCCGCTGCGGCGCGCAGATCCCCGACCCACCGGAAATCCGAGCCAGTTCCCATCACGCCACCAACAAGTTGCACGTTATTGAGTTGGAAATCGCCCGCACTCAGGAGCGCGGCAACAGCTTTCCCGTTGAGGTCGTAGGTTTTACCCTGGCCGGTTCCGTTGGCTGTCACGCTCAAGCCTTGCAGACGAACCCCATCTGCCGCCAGCGCGTCTGACTTAATGCTGCCTTCGACTTTGTATTTGTCACCCTCTCCGGAAACGACTCCCGCAAAATTTCCAGTCCCGCGCAAAGTGGTACTGGCCTGCAACACATCGGAAAGCTGCGTGAGATCAACTGAGGACATGATATTCATTTGGTAACGCAAAGCGCGCCAGTCGTCCATCGTCCCTTGCAGCCGCGCTTCAGCGACGGGCGAGCGCAAGACAAGCTCGTGAATTTCAGCTCGTGTTTGATTTACACGGCCACGCGCTTCGATATCGATGTTGTTGATCGGGCGACCATCGTAAGTAAAAGTTGAATTCGAGAGCGCAAGCGTGACCGTATTCATCCAGCTCGCCGCCGGTGCATTGAGATCGTCCGGCTGAACCGTTGCATTCAGGTTGCGCGCCTCACCCGAGATTTCGTGACGTGCATCCCCGTAGTGGATGACGCCGTTTTTTATTTCCACGTGGGCTGTGGAATAGGCAAAAAGAATGCGGCGGTTCGGCTCGGGCGGCGGAATGTGGAAGTTGCGAAAGTTTGAGCGACCTTGCTCGTCAAACGATATCCAGGCTTCGAGTCCTTCAATCTTAAGATCCTTAAGATTGATATTACGTTGAAGATTCAAAGCATACAGGTCCTCGATACGTATAGTGGCCAGCAGGCGATCGATCTTTCCGAGTTTTTCCCCGCTTTGCGCGTCATACAGTTCGAGCCCCAACATCTCGACTGTTTGCGGCGGGAAGGTAGTGTGAAAATCTTTAATCTCCGCCCGAATTCCATACTCCGCAAAGGTATCTTTAATCTGACCCGCTACGTAGCGGTCGACATAACCAAGCCGGTACACAATAAGGATAAGCAGAATGAGCGCTACGACTCCAACTGCGGCTGCGATTGTCGCTATTAACACGTTACGTTGATTCAGGTAACGTCGTCGTCTTCCCTGCGGGGTTACGGGTTGCGGACTTTCGGCATCGCGGTCAGCAATTACCTCTGCGAAAGGCGGAAGTGGTTCATCGGTCTTCGACTGGAGAGCATCGGCAACCGACTTCCTTTCACCGGGCGAAAGAGAGTCCCCGGAGGACGAATCTTTGCCCGCACTATTATCGCGTTCGTCTACACTCATATTAGGCGGCCGTTATTGTGGCCTGAAAGTAGTTAAAATGGGAGAGGAAGCGCCCTAAAGCTAAAAAAGGAGCCTTTGAAAGCAAGGGAGAGAGATTTCCAGACCAGGCTCGCGGTCCACTATTTAAGACAGATGGTCAAAACGCTCAGGTGCGTTG
>JBHEMV010000068.1:17461-17764 GCA_046262375.1 Pyrinomonadaceae bacterium | reverse complement strand
GGACAGTAACAGCGGGCAACGCGCCCGGTGTTAATGATGGCGCCTCGGCCGTAGTGGTTACGTCGAGCGATAAAGTGAAGTCGCTGGGGATTGAACCGATGGCACGCATCGTTGCGCAGGCGACTTCGGGTGTGGAACCGGCAATGGTGATGATGGCTCCGGTGGAAGCTATCCGAAAGGTTTTACGGAAAGCAGGTTGGTCGCTCAGCGAAGTCGATTTGATCGAGTTAAACGAAGCTTTCTCCGTACAGGCGGTGGCGATAATCAAAGAGCTGGGTTTGGATCCCAATCGCGTAAACGTAA
>JBHEMV010000068.1:0-17451 GCA_046262375.1 Pyrinomonadaceae bacterium | reverse complement strand
CTCACGGCTATTGACGACGATGCTTTATGAGTTGAAACGTCGAAATGCGCATCGGGGAGTCATAGCACTTTGCCTTGGCGGCGGCAACGCGGTCGCGATGGCGGTTGAGAGGTAGGATAGGCTGACTAACTTGCTGAAGAGGCATTCTTCGTTAGACAGTTAGATTTTCCATTTATCATTTTTCTTTGACGGATTTCTGAGGGAACTCACGCCAACGGATTTTAAATGAAAAATGACAACTGAGAAATGATAAATGGAAAATTTCCCAAAGCAATCAGCAATCAGTAATCAGCCTACATGATGACTGAAATCATTGGCGTAGTTGGATCGGGAACGATGGGAAATGGCATCGCGCAGGTGGCGGCACGTGCGGGCTACAGCGTTGTTATGCGCGACGTCAAAGACGAGTTTTTACAACGAGGAAAAAACGCGATCGATAAGAGTCTCCAACGGGATGTTGACAAAGCGAGGCTGAGCCTGGAAGAGAAGCAATTGATTGTTGATCGCATAAAAACCACAACCGAGATCGACGCATTGAGCGGGGCGTCTTTCGTAATTGAAGCGGTGACTGAAGACCTGGGTGTGAAGACGGAACTCTTTGAGGCGCTCGATAGAATCACTGCTCCTCAAGCAATCCTGGCCTCAAATACTTCTTCAATCTCGATCACCAGGCTGGCCGCAGCCACAAGCAGACCCGATAAAGTGATCGGCATGCACTTCATGAATCCAGTGCCTGTGATGAAGCTCGTCGAAGTCATCCGCGGTCTTGCCACTTCGAACGAAACGTATGAAAAAGTTCGCGACCTGACTGAAAAGCTGGGAAAGACGGCGCTGGATTGCAATGATTCCCCTGGCTTTATTTCAAACCGCGTTCTATTGCCGATGATCAATGAAGCGATTTTTGCCCTTCACGAAGGTGTCGCCACGCGCGAAAGTATCGACGGAATTATGAAACTGGGAATGAACCACCCGATGGGACCTCTGGCGCTCGCAGACTTCATCGGCCTCGACGTCTGTCTGGCAATCCTGAATGTGTTGTACGATGGTTTCGGGGATCCCAAATATCGTCCTTGTACCCTGCTGAAGCGATACGTCGACGCCGGCTGGCTGGGAAGAAAAACCGGCCGCGGCTTTTATGAATATTGATGCCGATAGTTCCGCCATGCTTCGAAATCACGGTTTCGGCTGAATGCTGATTACTGACTGCTGTTGTCAAATGTCGCAAGTAGCCCATTATTGTCAGAAGTGTTTGGCGGCCAACCCGCTGGGCCAGGAGTTTTGTGCTCGGTGCGGCACTCGTTTGATGATAATCGTTGAGCCGCCGGCAGCTCGTTACGATAATGCGGAAAGTTCTGCGTCGAACGAAGAGCATTTGCTTGAAAGGATCTCGACCCTTGAAAACAAGCTGGCTCGCTTATCAGAAAAACTTGAGCGCGGGCTGGATCTACTTCTTCGCCAGGCACAGAACGCACACTTCGATCGCGCCCTCGTGAAATCCCTGGTCAGCCTTTTGACTGACGACGGAATAATACAGAACAACAGACTTGAGCGACTCTGGATTGATCGATGCCAAAGGGATGCTGATGAGCAACAGGAGAGCGAAAGACGAGAAGAGCTGCGCCTCAAAATCCTTGCTAGCTACAACGGGCACGAACGCCCAACTTTTGAGCAATGTATCAATGAAGGATTCCTCTGGATTGATGATGAGCAACTCGGCCGCGGCATCCGATCACTGCGGCGCGCCGCGGAAATGGCGCCTGACAACGGGCCTCTGCTTTATTTTGTGGGCGAGCATTTCTTTAAGACGGGTAAAACCCACCGGGCTCAGAATTATCTGGCCAGAGCTTATGACGTTTCCCCGGGCGACCGACGCATTTCGTTGCTGCTTGGCCTGACCTGCGCCGATGAAGGCGAAGCTGAACGGGCCAAGGACTTACTCAACCTCGCGATGCGGCTCGGCGACTCCTCCTTCGCCGCCCACTATGGATTAGGTCGTCTTTTCGTGGCGGAAGAGAAGTGGCGCCTGGCGCTTCACGAGTTCAAGGCGGCGCTGGCCAGTAAGGCTTCGCCGGAGGCACATTACGCCCTGGGCTGTCTTTACTACCAACTCTGCCGCGATAACCTCGCCACTCGTCACCTGCGGAAGGCTCTGGCGCTGGACGAGAGGTATGGTGAAGCCTTTCACGTTTTGGGTTTGATTTCCGAGCGCGCGGGAGAGAAAGACAAAGCAGAGGAGTATTTCCAGAAAGCCTCCTCCAGGGCGTTTATGCGAAATACAACGGCCACCAAAGATAAGAACCAGAGTTCAGCGGCTGCCATGGTCGCTCCGCTCTTCCGTTCTTCGTCCGCAAAGTCCCGAAGGCTCATTACCGGCGGCGATCGACGGTTGGCTGAAGCGCTTCGCGAAGATGCCTTGAGTGAATGTAACTCGGCTGACAACTAGATTGAGGGCATCTCTTTGCGTTTCTTTGCGGTTTCTTCGCGTCCTTTGCGGTAAAACAATCAGCGGAACCGCAAAGCGCGCAAAGTAGAGGCAAAGAGTCGCAAAGGGAAACTGCACCAGGACCCGGCTGTTGGGGCTCGTTGACACGTCGCTGCTCGTAGTTATAATGACCTTTTGCGTAATAGCTGCTGAAATGCGCTATTAGCGATAGAGTAGAGCCAATGCGGATTGAGCTTGCACGTCTGGAAGGCGCAAACCAGTTTGCTCATGCCTACGCACCGGGGGAACTTGTTTTGCAGGATGACCGATTGCGCCTGGTGCGTTTGCCCACAGTGTCCGGAGAAATCCGCCGATCGCGAGGTCGGCTACACGTAAATGGGCAGGTAGCCGCTCAAGTGCAAGTCGAGTGTGACCGCTGCTTGAAGTTGGTTGACTTGCCAGTCGATTCCAAATTCAAGCTCGAATACGGAACCCCGGAAGACTATCAGGCGCAACAGGCGGTCGAGCTTGCGGAAGAGGACTTGGACTTTGCGGTGTTTGACGGAGATGTCATCGACATCGACGAACTGGTGGCTGAAGAGTTGATGTTGGCGGTGCCCGCTCATGTGCTTTGTAATGACAATTGCAAAGGCGTTTGTCCTGCTTGTGGTGCAGACCGAAACTTACTCGAATGCAGTTGTGAAATTGCGGAAGTAGATCCCCGCTGGGCGGGACTGAAGAAACTAGTAAATCGTGAATCGTAAATCGTCAACCGTGAATTGTTAGTAATGAATGTAGTTCTTACTATTCACCATTTACGATTTACCGTTTACGGCTGGAGCAATTATGCCAAACCCTAAGCGACGACATTCAAAAGCTCGCCGCGGCAAACGCCGCGCACACGACGCTCTGCGAGCTCCGCAGACAACCCTCTGTCCGAATTGCCAGGAGCCTCGCCTGCAGCATCGCGTCTGCCCGAAGTGTGGATATTACAGGGGCCGGCAGGTGGTGCAGGTAGAACAGACTTAACCAGATTCAATTCATTCTGTGCGCAATCAGTCGAAGACTGAGACCCGTCTGACGGGAAAAGTCGTTCTTGACGCGATGGGTAGCGACCACGCGCCGCACGCTGAAATTGACGGAGCTCTTGCTGCAGCACGTGATCTTGGGGTCACTGTGATCCTTGTTGGACAGCCTGAAAAAGTTGAGCCCGAACTGAAACGTTGCGGCTGGCGGGGAGACGGTGACCGGGGAATTGAGCTTGTGGAAGCTGCCGAAGTAATTGGCATGGGCGAGCCCGTAGCCACTTCCGTCAGGCGCAAGAAGAAAAGCTCTTTGAGAATTGGTTCGCGCTTGGTGACTGAAGGGCGCGCCGATGGATTTGTTTCTGCTGGGAATACGGGAGCGGCAATGGCGACTGCCAAGATGGTTATCGGCATGCTGCCCGGCGTCGATCGGCCGGCCCTGGCCGCCTTAATTCCCACGAAGTCGCCCAAACCGACACTCCTGTTGGACGTGGGTGCGAATTCCGAGTGTAAAGCTCAGCATCTGGTCCAGTTTGCTATCATGGGTGATGCTTATTCCCGTGCCGTCCTCGGTACTATTGGCCCTGTCGTAGGCCTGATGAGCATTGGGGAAGAGGAAGCCAAGGGCAACGACTTAACCAAAGAGGCGTTTCCTTTGTTACGGGAAATGAAGAGCCTGAACTTCGTAGGAAACGTAGAAGGGCGCGACGTGTTTTCTGGCGCAGTTGATGTAATCGTCACGGACGGTTTTACCGGCAATGTGATGCTCAAGCTTTCAGAGGGGCTCACCGATGCGATGTTATCGATGATCAAACGAGAGCTAACCGCCTCCGCTGTAACTAAAGCGGGAGCGATGCTTGCGAAACCCGCGTTCCGAAATATCAAAAAGCGGCTCGATTATTCCGAACACGGCGGCGCACCGCTTCTGGGGGTACGCCGCATAGTAGTGATCGGTCACGGGAGCTCTAACGCCCGAGCCATACGAAACGCTATTCGCAGCGTCAAGGAGTTCTCGGAAAACCGAGCCGGCGAGCGCATCGAAAAAGGAATCGCGGAAACGAATGCGCTGACTGTGTAACGCAAACCGATGAACACTCTCGCGCAATGCTCAGTCAGGAAGGGGGCATGCCCCCTTCCCGACCTTGAGGTTACTGCTCCGGTTCGTCCGTCATAACTATTAGTTTGCGTTGGGTCATATCGGTAGAGTATTCGCCGTGAGTTCGCTCTGATGGAAAAAATGCTGGACTGCTGCAAACTATCGGGTGGCACCGCAAACTAACAGTTTGCGTTACCATTCATGCTTGGCTTTTACGTGAGCTAGTGGATAGTATTACCGTCCGCGAATTAGCATCGAGGAAATAGATGGCAACTACGCGCGCCGGGATTCTGGGTACGGGACACTCTTATCCAGAAGGCATTCTTACGAACGCCGATCTGGAAAAAATGGTGGAGACGTCCGACGACTGGATTACGAGTCGCACGGGTATCAAACAACGGCGCAAGGCGGCGGCCGGTGAGTATACCTCTCTTTTTGCAGTGCGCGCCGGTCGGGAGGCCATCCAACGTGCGGGACTCGAGCCTGGCGATATTGATCTATTACTTTGCGCGACAGTTACTCCGGACCAAATACTTCCTTCTACGGGCTGCATAATCCAGGCGGAATTGGGTGCGCACAACGCTGCCGCCATGGACATCGTCGCGGCCTGCTCCGGTTTCCTATACGGTCTGGCGCTTGCTGACACGATGGTTCGCACCGGTCAATCTAAATATGCCCTCGTCATTGGGGCAGAGATTCTTTCGCAATTTGTGGATTACACTGATCGGCAAACCTGCGTATTGTTTGGTGACGGTGCCGGCGCTGCAGTGCTTGGACCGGTGGAGGGTGAGCGCGGGATCCTGGCGGCGAGAATAAAATCGGACGGCAGATATCAGGAACAACTCTACTCGCCGGGCGGCGGGACGCGACGACCTCCAAGCGCCGAGACGCTCGCGGCTGGTGATCATTTTTTCAAGATGAGAGGCAATGAGCTATTTAAAGTTGCGGTTCGCTCGATGACTGATATTTCGCGTGAGGTCATGGAGGAAGCCGGGGTAAGCGCGGCGGACGTTAACATTTTCATACCGCATCAGGCGAACCAGAGAATAACCGACGCTGTCGCCAACAAGCTAAATGTCGAAACTGAGCGGGTTTATTCAAACATCGCCATGCACGGCAATACTTCGTCAGCGTCTATTCCAATCGGTCTGGATGAATGCGTGGAAGCTGGAAGGATTAGCGAGGGCGATCTGGTCCTCTTATCTTCATTTGGCGGTGGAGCGACATGGGGTAGTGTGTTGATGCGCTGGTGAGGGCATTTCCAATTTCCGATTGCCGAGTGCCAATTGGCGGTTAAGCCTGCGATGTTCGGATCATCAAATAAACTTATTTACTTCGAAGTCTGTTTATCGAAGTTGCAAATTGGCAATCGGCAATTGAAAATCGGCAATGACATTGGCGTACATCTTTCCCGGGCAGGGATCGCAGTATCCGGGAATGGGAAAGAATCTGGTTGACAATTTTCCCGTATCAAAACGGATCTTTGAAGAAGCAGACGACGCGCTCAATTTCTCGATTTCAAGCCTTTGCTTTGCAGGGACGATCGAGGAGCTCCAACTGACAGAAAACACACAGCCGGCAATCCTGGCAGTTTCTGCCGCGCTGATTCGCACGATAGAGGCTGAAGGTTTTCCCCGGCCTGATTACGTTGCCGGCCATAGTTTGGGCGAATATTCTGCATTGTTTGCTGCTCGGTCGTTATCGCTTCCCAACGCCGTTCAAACTGTACGGAAGCGTGGTCGTTATATGCAGGAGGCGGTTCCGCTTGGTACGGGAGCCATGGCTGCTGTCATTGGTGCAGACCTCAAAGAAGTTGAGAGTGCATGTGCGGAAGCAAGCATGGGTCAGGTGTGCGCGCCGGCTAATATTAATGCGTCAAATCAGATCGTGATTGCCGGCAACACGGAGGCCGTAGACCGGGCCAGTGAATTATTGAAAGCCGGCGGTGCGAAGCGAGTGGTGAAGTTGAACGTTAGCGCCCCTTTCCATTGCGCTCTCATGATGCCGGCCCAGGAACGATTGGAGTTGGATCTTGCGGGAATCAGCATTGAAGATTTGAGTGTCCCTCTGGTTACCAACGTCGATGCGGCTGTGATAGGAAAGGCCGCACAGGCGCGAGATTCACTTGTCAGGCAGGTTTCATCACCAGTGCGGTGGCTGCAGTCGATTCAGTTGTTGATCAGAGAAGGTGTTGATACCTTCGTGGAAGTGGGTCCGGGAAAGGTGCTGACTGGCTTAATGCGGCAAATAAGTCGAGAGGTAAAGTGCTTTAATGTCGAGGACGCAGCAAGCTTGAAGACCGCTAGCGCGAGCCTTGGTCTTTCTTAGGTTGTTATCGATAGTTCATCACAGAGGAGCAAAACGAGATGCCCGATCAAGAGATCGAGAATAAGGTCAAACAGATTATCGTCGACGAATTAGGCGTGGATGAGAACGAGGTCACGCCCAACGCTCGCTTCATCGATGACTTAGGCGCTGACTCTTTGGATACCGTGGAGCTGGTTATGCGTTTCGAAGAGGAATTCGGAATCGAGATCCCAGACGAAGACGCCGAAAAAATCCAAAGCGTCCGCGATGCTTACAACTACATCGATCAGCACAAAAAATAGTGACAGGTGACAAGTAACAAGCAATAGGTGACAGATGCCAGGCACGAATTCGGCTGCTTGATCCTGTTACCTGTCACTTGTCACCGGTCATCGTTTTTCAAGGAGCGTTGATTTGGCACGACGTGTGGTTGTCACAGGGCTGGGCCTGATAACACCGGTTGGCAATTCAGTTGAAACAACGTGGTCCGCGTTGATGAGCGGTCGTAGCGGCGTGGACTACATCAAGAAATTTGAGACGGACAGGTTTTCCGTCAAAATTGCCGCCGAAGTTAAAGATTTCGACCCGCTGAAGTTCATAGCAAAGAAAGAGGCGCGCAAGATGGGCGCCTTTATTCATTACGCCATCGCGGCGTCAACCGAAGCAATCGCTGACAGCGGCTTTGGACTAACTGAGGCAGGACGTTTTCCCGACGATATATCTGAAAAAGTCGGAACCTACATCAGTAGTGGCATTGGCGATTTCTGGGCCATCGAGCGCGAACATTCGAAACTCCTGGGCGAGGGACCAGACCGCGTTTCGCCGTTCTTCATTGTTTCGGCCATCGTTAATTTAGCTGCCGGGCAGGTATCAATTCGCTATGGTGCTAAGGGTCCGAACTCGGCTACTGCCACAGCCTGCGCGGCTGGCGCTCACGCCATCGGAGACAGTTACAGGATAATCCAGCGCGGCGACGCGGACGTAATGATCTGCGGTGGCGCTGAGTCGGCCATCACGCCCATGAGTGTGGCCGGATTTGCCTCGATGCGAGCGCTTTCCACTCGCAACGACGATCCGCACCACGCGTGTCGACCTTTTGAACGCGATCGCGACGGTTTTGTCATCGGCGAGGGCGCGGGCATTTTGATCCTCGAAGAGCTTGAGGTAGCGCGCAGACGAGGCGCACGAATTTACGCTGAGCTCGTGGGTTACGGCATGACAGCAGACGCCTTTCATCTGACTATGCCGGACGAAACCGGCTCCGGCGCCATTCGCGTTATGCAAAAGACCATCCACGATGCCAGAATTCAGCCCGAACAGGTCGGTTATATCAATGCGCACGGCACCTCTACTCCATACAACGACAAGTTTGAAACCCTCGCGATCCGGAAAACATTTGGCGAGCATGCCTACAAGCTCGCGGTAAGTTCGACTAAGTCCATGACCGGCCACTTGCTGGGGGCGGCGGGCGGGATCGAAAGCGTGTTTTCCGTTCTCAGTCTGGATCGCCAAGTTTTACCGCCAACCATTAATTATGTGAATTCCGATCCTGATTGTGATCTCGACTATGTGCCCAATCAGCCGCGCAAGGCCGAAGTGGAATATGCACTCTCCAACAGTTTTGGATTTGGCGGGACTAATGCGGCGCTTTTGTTTAAGAGATATGACGAATAGAAGCACGGGCTTTGTACTTTGTGCTTTGTGCTTTGAGTTCTTTCGTGAGACCGCGTCAAGCCAGGAAACGAGCCAAAGTACAAAGTTCAAAGTGCAAAGTTCAAAACCGCCAACCGCCGATGGCAAAAGAATAGAATGAAGATCGTAGTCTTAATGAAGCAGGTCGCCAACAAAGACGCGATTCTGCGGATTAATAAAGAACAAACCTGGATTGAAGAAGCAGATCTCTCCTTTGAGGTTAGCGAATCCGATGGATATGCGCTGGAGGAAGCTCTGCGCGTCAGAGAAAAGCTCACTGGCGAGGTAGTTGTTTGTTCAATGGGTCCGCAGCGCGTGAAAAGTGTGATCAAGGACGCGCTCGCACGCGGAGCCGATCGAGCAATTCACCTGGTGGGCGACAATCTTGGTCATCTTTCCCCGCATGCCACGGCGAGTGCTTTGGCCGAGGCTATTCGTGACGAGAAGCCGGATCTAATTCTAACGGGTTTGCAGTCAGATGATTACGGCTACGGACAGACTGGAGTCATTCTTGCGGAGTTGCTCGGACTCCCGCATGCCACGATCGTCATCGAGGTGGATGCATCCGGCGAGAAGCTTCGCGTCAAGCGCGAATTAGAAAGCGGCTGGTATCAATGGTACTCGATGGCGATGCCTGCTTTGCTCACTATTCAGTCAGGCATCAGTCAGATTCGTTATGCGACTTTGAAGGGTATTATGGCGGCCAAGAAAAAAGAGATAAAAGAAGTTGCGCCGCCCACAACGATTTTGGAACGCCCGTCGCACCAGCGAATCGAGCGTGTTTATTTGCCGCAAAAAACAAAACAAACACAGCTGCTGGGACACGGTGATGCAAAGGCGGGCGCTGTCGAGCTGGCGCAAAAGCTACATACGGAAGCGCGTGTAATTTAAGCTGCTATGAAACTCCAGGACAGAAAGAGGCGATTAGCAGAGGGGACTTGTCCGCTCGGATTTGCACAGAAGGTCGTCGACAAAAATTTGCGGCTCTGCCGCTTTCCTTGCGGTAAGCCTACGGCTTACCGGGAAAGGTTTTTGCCACGAGGCTATGCCTCCCCGTTGGTTTCGACGAGCAATACCGAGCGGTGAGGCGCAGCCTCAGACAAATAACACCGGTTCGGTAAGCCGGAGGCTTACCGCAAGGAAAGCGGCGAAGCCGCCGAAGACGAATTTAGCGGAAGACAGTCGCAAGATGAGTGACGGCATTTTAGTTTTCATTGAACATCGTAACGGAGTGCTTAACAAGACGTCGCTCGAGGCAATAGCTGCGGCGCAAAGCCTGGGGTCTTCACTGCAACAAACGGTCACTGCTGTCATTTTAGGTTCCGATGTGAACGCCCTGGCGCAGGAAGTTTCCCCCTACGATTTGGGGAAGGTTATAACTGCCACAAACTCGAGGCTTGCTGACTACACGCCGGACGGATACAGCGACGCCATGGAGCGGGTTGTACGGCAGCTCGCGCCGCAGTTAGTAGTAATGCCGCACACTTACCTCGTGCGCGACTACGCGCCCAAGCTGGCAGCGCGGTTCGGGAAATCTCTCATTAGCGACTGCATTCGGGCGCAAGTATCTGGAACTTCTATTACCTTCACGCGCCGCATCTTCCTTGGCAAGCTTGACAGTGACGTCGTCTCAAATGGTGAGGCGCCGGTTTTTGCGACGTTCCAATCGGGAGCCTACAGACCGGATCAGGCGGCGAAAGGAAGCGGAGCTGCGATAGAGGAAATGCCCGTTGACGTAGGTGAAATTCGCATGACGCCGGAAGCACCTTTCCAGGAAGTCAAACAAGCGGTGGACCTGAGCAAGGCAAACATCATTGTCGCTGTCGGACGCGGCATCAAAAGCAAGGACAATCTGGCGCTTGCTGAAAAGTTGGCTGAAGCCCTCGGAGGAGATCTGGCCGCGTCGCGTCCGATTTGCGATGCTGAATGGCTGCCGATAGATCGCCAAATTGGATCGTCGGGCCAAACTGTGGCACCTAAACTTTATGTCGCGCTCGGGATTTCCGGCGCCATTCAGCATCTCGTCGGCATGAAGAACTCGGGAACTATCGTGGCCATAAACAAAGATTCCGAGGCGCCCATCTTCGATATTGCCGACTACGGAATCGTGGGCGATCTGTTTGAAGCAGTCCCCGTACTAACTGAAGAAATAAAGAGGATCAAGGGTTTGAGTTGAAGTTGTCCGACAAGCCGAAGAGCGGGGGCAAGCCCGCCTTAACTGAGACGAGCCTATTTTGTCGGCGTGAATAGTACCTGAACTTCCTTCAAGACTTCATCCGGCTTCCATTCATTTCCCCGATGCACCTTAACAATCTTCCCGTCAGGGCCGATTAGCGCCGTGCGCAGAGAGTGGATTACCTGATCTGCTCCCGATTGATTATCGCGATAGTAACGCATGCCAAAAAACTGAGCGATACCCTTCACTTCGTCCGTCGTCCCCGAGGCAAACTCCCAGTGTGCGAAGTTTTCATCCGAGTATTTCCCGGTGAAGGCGGCACCATAGCTGCGCAGAACTTTGGGCGTATCGTATTCAGGATCGAAGCTAATGCTTAGTAGGTGAGTTTTCCCGAACAACTCGGGTTGTTTTTGCAGTTCCTGGTCGATGGCGGCAAAGTTATTGCTCATCAGTGCGCACTGATCGGGCTCGGGACAACGCGTAAAAATGAAAGTCAAAAGAAGCGCCTTTCCTCGGTACTCTTCAATGCGGATGACTTTGCCGTCCTGATTAGTCAGGCGGTAGTTCGGAACTTCGTCACCCGGTTTTGCTCCAACACTTTCGCCACTCGCTGGACTCGTGGTGTCGGAGCTTTCTTTAGTTATTACGATATCTTCGAGCCACAACTGCGCGCCATCGACCACCAGGGTCGCCGTAATCTGATCGCCGGGCACAAGAACCTGAAAGGCCCACTCGTCTCGCAAGGTAAAAGGCATAGTCATGCTGGGCATGAAGTCTTTAATTTCGTCGTGGGCAACAGTTAACAGGCGTTGATTCTTCTCTACTGACACTACTTTGCCTTTCAGGTCGTAGTGTTTTTCGGTTGGCGACCGCACTCGCCGAGAACGTTGGCAGCCTGCAAGGCCCACGAGAGCAAGAAGGGAAAGGGCGAGTAGTATGACGTGAAGAACGTTCTTTTTGTTCATTACCAGGTTGACCGTGTTGAGCGCCATATTAGTCACACGCTCATTTCGCGCCTTTGGGGCTTTAAACCTGCCGCATTCCGAACAAGCCAGGGGCTTATGAGATTAGTCGAGTATTTAAACTGATCCAGCCTCTCAACGAGCTACTAACAGATTCATTCAGTCTCGGTGTAACCTAGAGTACTCGGAGCGTGCCTGTCAGTACTACCCGCGGCAGCCGGTGAGTAATAAACCCAGAGTGTACTGTAGCTAAACGAAAATACGTTTGTTAGTGCTTCCTGATGCAATCAGCAAAAGATACCAAAAGCGAAACTATCAGCGGAACACGGCTACTGGAAGGCGCAGTCCTTGCCGAGCAAATCAAGCAGGAAGTTGCCGAGCAAGTAAAGCAGTTGTGGACCGAGCACGAAGTAAAACCATGCCTTGCCGCAGTTCGCGTCGGCGACGAGGTGGCATCGGCAGTTTATGTGAAGAATAAGATTCGAGCTTGCGGTGAAGTGGGAATGCGCTCCGAACATCATGCACTTCCAATATCGACCAAGGCCATCGAATTATTGGATTTAATTTCATCGCTTAACGAGCGCGGAGATGTCGACGGCATTCTGGTCCAACTTCCTTTACCTGGCGAGATTGAAGAAAGCAAGATCATTGAATCCATCGATCCGGAGAAGGACGTCGATGGGTTTCATCCTGTTAGTATCGGAAGGTTGTCGATGGGCCATCCGACCTTCATCCCCTGCACACCGGCAGGAATAATCGAACTGTTGGACCGATCAGGCATTCCCATCGCCGGGGAGAGCGCCTGTGTAGTTGGGCGCAGCCAGATTGTTGGCCGGCCGATGGCGCAATTGCTGTTGCAGAGAGATGCTACTGTCACAATCTGCCATTCGCGAACCCAAGACCTTGCCTCTGTGACGCGGGAGGCCGGCCTTCTGATTGTTGCGATTGGTCGCCCTGGATTCGTAGGCCGAGAGCATATAAAGCGAGGCGCGACCGTGATCGACGTCGGCATGAACAAAATCACGGACGAAGCGACTGCTCGTAGATTGTTTGGTGCTGAAGCGGATAGCAGGTTGAAGATAATTTCGAAGCGCGGCTATACGCTTGTAGGCGATGTAAATCCGACTGAAGCAGACGAAGTGGCCGGCCGGCGCACGCCTGTTCCGGGCGGCGTGGGACTGCTAACAGTAGCAATGCTAATGCGAAACACCTTGAAGGCCGCTCGTTTGAGGAGGGGACTTGCAGCGTGAGTGCCACTAAGAAGTTCAGACTACAACCTTTAGGTTGCTCGGTTGCGACACACGCAAGCTAAAGCTTGGACTCAAAACTGCGAAAGTAATCAGCAAACAGCAGACAGCCGGGATAAGAACCCAGTTGTTAATCAGAGTAACTACTTAGATGAGTGTCGAACCAGGATAAGTGATTATTAAAAGCAAACAGTCGAAACAAGATTATTCGGTGTCACTACCTGTTGCCGGCTGTTCGCTGTTTGCTGTCTGCTGTTCACTATGTTGCGTGTCGGCTTAACAGGATCGATTGGGGTAGGGAAGTCGTTTGTCGCCGGCGTGCTTGCGGAGCTTGGGTGCCATGTGCTTGACGCAGACGACACAGCCCGCGAGGTAGTTGCGCCAGGTTCAGCAGCTTTGCGGGAGGTGGTCGCTGAGTTTGGAACAGAAATTCTTAAAAGCGACGCTACCCTTGATCGCTCAAAACTCGGAGCGGTGGTTTTTGCAGATGCGGAGAAAAGAGCAAAGTTGAATTCCATCTTGCATCCGTACATCATTACGCAACAAGACCAGCGTTTACGGGATTGGGAGATGCAAAGCCCACGCTCGATCGGAGTGGTAGATGCAGCCCTTATGATTGAGTCGGGGAGTTATAAGCGTTTTGATAAAGTAATAGTTGTGCACTGCCGTTCTGAAGTTCAGTTACAACGAATAATGACTCGAAACAATTTGACTCGCGACGAAGCGGAAAAAAGAATCCTTGCTCAAATGTCGCAGGAAGAAAAAAAGAAGCGTGCCGACTATCTTATAGACACGTCCGACGGATTTGAGGCGGCTCGCATGCGCACTTGTGAAGTCTATGGCGAGCTGCGTGCAGAGTTAAAACGGAAAGACCTCGAGAGTTGAGCTCGAGGTTAATCCTTGATGAGCGGCTTTGCCGCCGACATTGCGGAAAGGCTCTTCCTTTCCCACGCTACTCTTTGGAATTTGAGGGTATGCCTCAGCGGGGAGGCGCAGCCTCCTAAAGAAAAATATAGCAACGGAAAGCCATAGGCTTTCCGCAACGTGCGGCGGCAAAGCCGCAAGAATGTTCGGCCTGAGGATGATTCGCACAGGAGGTTCCGTACACGGATATTCGGCAAACGATCATCGGCCCTTAAACGCATCCGATTAGCTGCATGACATGTAAAAAACTTTTCTGCAGACACAAAACCTTGCGCGTCTGGCGGGCGAGTGCCGTTTTGCTCGTGCTGATGCTCAGCCACGCCGGATGCTTCCTGGATGAGACGGTCGAACCCTATTACGGACGTGTTGTCATTCCACGGTCCCAGGAGTTCCGTTGGAGTGACGGTGGACTACCGCAAACTTTCGACCCGGCTTTTGCTGCCGCGCCACCCGATACGGATTTGGTAAGGGCGATCTTTGAGGGACTCACTGACTACGATCCGCTAACCCTTACTCCTGTTCCAGCAGTCGCCACGCGCTGGGAACAATCCAATGGCGGGCGAGTGTGGACCTTTTACCTGCGCGACGAAGCGCGCTGGTCTAATGGTGAGGCGGTTACCGCCACGGATTTTGTGCGCTCATGGCGACGAACAATGGCGATAGGCGATCTGGCGCCGCACACCGAACTACTGGCAAATATCGAGGGCTCCAGTATCGAACGTTTGAGTCAAACGGCCGCTGTGTCGCCACAACCTGTCAAACCCACCGCCCCTGAAAGTGTGAGGAACGCTCAACAGGCTGGTAGATCGACAGCAGCCGACATAAACGATCGTTTTGGAGCGGAGGCCGTTTCCGATCAGGTGTTGCGCGTTCGCCTGCGACGGCCCGATATGAACTTTCCGGCGCTTGTTGCCCATCCCGTGTTCCGTCCCGTCAAGGTCAAGGAAGAAAACGCCATCAGCATGTTGGTAGCTAATGGACTGGTTTCAAACGGAGCTTTTTCGTTGGCCAATGCCGGAGGGGAGCGCGTGCTATTGGAGCGCGCAAATAATTATTGGGGTAAAGAGCAGGTAACCGTGGAGCGGGTTGCGTTCGTCGGTCAACGAGATGTGGAATCCGCTCTGGCGGCCTATCGTGCTGGTGAAGTTGACGCCGTGACGAATGCCGCGTTTGAACCGCTGGCGATAAAGCTTCTCACTCCATACGAGGATTTCCGCCGGACAACTTATGGCGCGCTGACTTACTACAGTTTCAACACGTCGCACCCACCGTTCGATGACATTCGGGTACGCGAGGCTTTGGCGATAGCTATTGACCGTGAACGAATCAGCGAAGATCAGTTAGGTGGAGCCACGGAGGCGGCCAAGCGTTTCCTGCCGGAAATAGTGCCTAGCTCGCAAAAACCAGTTGTTGATAAAGCCGAAGTTTTGGAAAAGGACTACGTCCGTGCAAAAGAGTTACTAGCTGATGCCGGGTTTGCTGAGGGGAAAGGATTTCCGAAAATTCGGTTGCTCATTAATCGAAATGAGCAACAGCGGGTGGTCGCCCAATCGATAACTGCCATGTGGCGAGGCGTGTTGAATATTGAAACCGAGATAGTAGTGAAGAACTGGGACGAGTATGAGGCGGCGATTCGCGCAGGCGATTACGATGTGGTGCGACGCGGCATTGTAATGCAGACGACAGATGAGCTTACGAATATTCGTATGCTCTTTCAGGAAGGATTCCACTCGACCGCACAGGTTACAACTGCAGGACAGGAGCCCACATCTAACACCACGCCGGAGGCCGCTAACAAGCCGTCCACAATGTTAATGAAAAATAAGGCCCTGGGTGGGCTTCCGCCTATCGAAACAGAAGCCCAGGCACTTAAGGACTTAAGCGCTATGCCCATATATTTCGCCTCGTCTTATGCGCTGGTGAAACCTTACGTTGAGGGGTTCGATTCAAACATGCTGGATGCTCCCTCGTTGAAGACCGTGCGTATTAACGCTGGATGGAAACCGCCAAACACAACGAACTCGAATGTACCGATTAAGTAGAGTCCAGAGTTGATCATCGTGGCGCCATTGATGCTCTTGTAGCGCAAACTGTTAGTTTACGTACGATTTCGGCCAGCGACATGCAAAACTTAACCTGGTGAGCCAACCCTAGCTGCTTCAGTTGTAGAGGTACACCTTGTGCAGCCAAACTGACAGTTTGCGGTACAAAGAGAATCTTGATCAACGCATTAGCGCATGTTAAGTTCGATCCGTTGAGGGGCGAAGCTCCTCCCTTGCGATCTCTGCGGAGTGCTTTGCCACCTTTTCATTTAAGCACTTCGGCTGTGCCGCCTGATGTGCGGAAGGTCTATGACCTTCCGGCCAAGTCAAGTGTAAGATCGGGGCTTCGCCCCGGCCCTGGGGGCGTAGCCCCAAGAGAAAATTGTCCGAAGCGTCGACGGTGGGGCAAAGCCACCACCGCACATCAGACGGCAGAGCCGCAACACCTTCAAGTCCCCTGGTGGCCGCTTTTCATTTTTGGAGACTTTCTCTTCCGACGCATAGTGATGTTCAAAATCTACTTTAAACAGTTTGTCGCGGTATTGGCCCTGGCGGCGCTCGTGCTCGGCTCAGTGTCCTGCCGAGCTCTGGCAACCGGAGAATTCTACGGAAACACTACTCCACCCAGTGAAAACATTCTGCGTTATGTGACTGGCGATGAGCCCGAATCTCTCGATCCGCAGGGCACCACTGGACAACCAGAATACCGAATCTTCATGGCTCTCTACGAAGGCCTGGTGGATTACCATCCCAAAACCATGGAGCCCATCCCCGCAATCGCGGAGCGCTGGCATGTAAACAATGATTCTTCAGAGGTTGTCTTTCATCTGAGGAAGAATGCCCGCTGGTCCAATGGCGACCCCATCACCGCCAATGATTTTGTTTACAGTCTTCGTCGGGGGCTATCGCCGGAGGTGGCCTCGCGCAATGCTAACCTGGCTTACTACATAAATTATGCGCCGGCATATAACTCGGGTGACGTTTTTGTGCAAGACCCGCAGACCAGGCAATTCCTGCTCGAGCAAGATTTTGCCGACGAGGCTTCTCCAGCCGCTGCATCAGCAGAACCGCTGAGCCGAAAACCGCTGAAGCCGGCCGAGCAGGAGTATCAACCTTCCGAAGTTGAGCCGACCTCCAACCCCGACACTCCTTTTCATGAGTTCATGCATTCACCCGCCCGTTTAACTCTTTCTGGCGACGAGAAACAGCGCAACAAGCTACTTGGAAGCAACGCCAAAATGCAGGCGGCGGTCGCCGGCAAAGAGTTTGTAAAAGTGAAAGGTGAGGACCTCGGTGTCGAGGCTGTCGACGATTACACGGTTCGGATCTCTCTGAGTCAGCCGGCGCCGTTTTTTGCAGGTTTGCTGGCCAACCCATTTTTCCGTTTAGTTCCTCGCAAAGCAGTCGAGCAATACGGTGAACAGTGGACGGAACCCGCCCACATAATGACCTGCGGACCCTTCAAGCTTAAATCATGGAAACCCTATGCTGAGATTGTTGTGGAACGGGACCCGATGTACTGGGACGCGGCGAGCGTAAAGCTCGACCGGATCTATTT
>JBHEMV010000067.1:17360-17886 GCA_046262375.1 Pyrinomonadaceae bacterium | reverse complement strand
GTCCATGGCGCAATTTATTCGTCTGGCCATCAATGTAAGAGAGGGTCATAATGTCGAGACTCCAACTGCCGTCGCGGCACGATACCTGAAAGGCTCGCGAAACAATTGATGGGCGTTGAAAAACGAAAGTCGGGCGGCCCTGGATGTGACTTGGTGTTCGCAGCGGATCTGGGAGGTACGCATCTGCGTGGAGCGACGGTGGATCGGAATGGGAAGATTCATTGCCGGCTAATGCAGCCAACGCCGCAGGCCGAAAAGCCGAACGAAATTGTGCGAGCGCTGGTCGATGCTGCTCATCAATGTGAGCGTCAGGCCACGGCACAAGGAGCAGTGATTTCCGCAGTATCAGTCGTCGTTCCGGGGACGGTGGACGTCGCTGAGGGCGTAGTTATCAAAGCCCCCAACGTACCTAGCCTTGACGGGTTTCGTTTGAGCGCCGCTTTGGAGAGCGAGCTTGAGTGGCCTGCGATTCTGGAGAACGACGCAAACGCTGCTGCAATTGGCGAAATGTGGCGAGGCGCGGGAA
>JBHEMV010000067.1:0-17350 GCA_046262375.1 Pyrinomonadaceae bacterium | reverse complement strand
GTTAATGGGTCAGCTGCGGAGATTGGACACATGGGCGTGGATCCGTTTGGCGGCGTCGCGTGTACCTGCGGCAGCCGCGGTTGTCTCGAAGTCTATGCGTCAGCGACGGCAGTGGTTCGGATGACGCGCGAGGCGGGGCCGCGTTATCGCACTTCAACGTTACACACCAGTGAAGATTTGACCTCCGAAAAAGTTTACCAGGCGGGCATGGACGGCGATGAACTTGCGCTGGAAGTGTTTAGACGAATGGGGACTTATTTGGGAATCGGCATCGCGAGCCTGGTCAATATCGTGCGCGGCCAATGCGGCGACGATGCCGGTTTGCTTGGCGCCGCGCAACTGGCTTTTACAGATGCGCGTGCGTGATTCTTTTAGAGTCGCATCTTTGCGGATGGGTGGTGATTGCCCACCAAAAGCTTAGCCAGATAACTCCCGGGCCGGTCAACTCCCGCCGCTCAAGGCTCTGCCGCCCTACTTTGCGGAAAAGGCTTTGCCTTTCCGAGGCGGCCCCCCCCAAGACTCTTCCTGAGGCTGAGCCTCCGGAATGAAGAGTGCGAGTGGTGACGGAAAGCCATAGGCTTTCCGCAAAGTCGGCGGCAATCCGTAGTAAGTCCACGAAGCAGGGGAACCTAACGCAAACTGTGAATTCTCAATTATGAGCAGACTCTCTTTATAGAGAATTTAACTTATGACCTGGATCAAAACTATCCCTATCTCCGAAGCTGACGAGAAACTGCGCCACGCCGTTGAAGCGCAGCGCGAATTTTATCCAATTGAATACGCAACACCGATCCACCCTACTCCAGATGGTCAAACATCCGGTATCGTCGCTTCGCACAGTCTCATCCCAGACGCTCTCTATCACGCATTTGCGACTTTCGGCGCTTTAATGTCGCCGGATTTGCCACTAACGAGACGACAGCACGAGATGATCACTACTGTAGTGTCCGTCACCAATCGTTGCCATTATTGAATTGAATCCCACGCAGAGTTTCTGCGTCGAGTCACATTGGATGAGGAGTTAGTGAAAGCACTGCAGGAGGACTATAAGACGGCTCCAATTTCAGGAGAGGAGATAGTCATGCTCGATTACGTGGCCCAGTTGACACGTGATGCCACCCGCATCTCGAGACCGGATCACGATAATCTGCGAGCCAATGGTTTCGACGATCGGGCAATTCTGCAAATCACGCTAATTGCCTCTTGGTTCAATTACATAAACCGCGTGGCAGATGCTTTAGGTGTAGGTAGAGACTAACGCATTAGAACGATCCATCCTTAGCCGGGGACTCCAAAAATGCCGCCTGAAGGCGGCACAGGTGAGCCCGACTCTTGCTCGGGTCATGAGTGGAATCGGTTAAGGTGTTCGCTTTAGGTTATAACTCGCTCGCTGTGACCAGCAACTATTGTCCAATTGGAGGATCTGAAACAGTCGCCGGCTGCGTGCTGTTAACGTGTATTGTGTTGCTGTCTGAGTCGAAGTAGAAATGATTTGTTCCGGTTGCGCCGACGCCTTCAGTTACCTGTGGATCCGCATTGATTGCGTAACCGGGCTGCGTTGTCGTTGATTTGGGAATGATCCGCATCTGGAAAACATAACCCTCTACTACCGGCGTTGTTCCCGCAAATCGGCTGTCAAGCATGTTTTCTTTCAACATTTCGTCGAATGTTCCAAACGAACGGCGCTGATGAGCGTTGTAATATAGCATTTGTTGCTCGCCGATTGTTCTCAGAGTCTTAATAGCAGCTGCCTCATTGGCCGACTTGACTGCGGCCTTCCAGCCGGTTACGCCCACAGCGATCAAGATGCCAATAATCGCTATCACGATCATTAACTCAATGAGTGAGAAACCTCGCTCGGCGATACGATTGTTGTGCTCCGATTTCATAAAAATCTCCTCGCGCCTGATTACACGTACCAACTTGCTTTAGGTTCCGCGATTACTTCGATAACGCGTTAACCCGCGCTGTAATTAGGCCGGAATCTAGTCTACTACAGGAGATTGCGAACGTCATGTCACAAGATGATCCAAGCAGTCAACATTGAGTAGTCACACAAGCTAACAGAATTTACAGGTTGGGAAGGGGGCAAAGCGCAGCGCGCCCCCGCTCAAGATCCAAAGCCGCAAACATTGAATCAACCACTCACCTGAGAGAAGGCTGAATTTTAGTGGTTAGTTCTGTGTTGTGTACTTGTTGCAGCATGATCTTGAGGCGGGGCGCATCACCTCCTAAATAAGGAAGGGGCAGCCTAGTTTTCACACTGTCTCGGTAGCTCCAGGTTCTGTATTGAGTGCCCTGAGGTGAGCAAAAAGTTTCTGGAGTTTTCTCACCGGAGGCTGAAGCGAGATGTGAATGAGAGTTTTTGCCAGGGTTTTAACGTGCGAGAGCGCGTTCCAGCATGTAGAATGAAGAAAATCCGGTGTGTTGGGGAACTATGGAATGAGACGTCTCGATACAGTAAAAGAAAAAGCGCCGCTGGTCACCTCCGATGCGGTAGAGAAAATCGAGCGTCTGCAACAGGCAATCGAAACGGTAATTAAGGGCAAGCCGGAAGCCGTTCGCCTCGGAATAGTTACACTGATGGCCGGCGGGCATTTGCTTGTCGAAGATGTTCCCGGGGTTGGCAAAACGACACTGGCCCATGCATTGGCCCGCGCGCTTCATTGCAAGTTTCAACGCATACAGTTTACTTCTGATCTGCTGCCGTCAGATGTTATTGGACTTTCAATCTACAATCAGCATACTGGCGTTTTTGAGTGGAAACCCGGTCCTATCTTTGCGAATGTAGTGCTGGCAGATGAGATTAATCGCACCACGCCAAAAACGCAGTCAGCGATGCTCGAAGCGATGGCCGAGCGGCATGTGACTGCCGAAGGAATTACGCGTCCTCTACCGGCTCCCTTTATCGTGCTGGCAACTCAAAACCCCATTGAGCACCACGGAACATATCCGCTGCCCGAGTCGCAGCTGGATCGCTTCATGCTGCGGCTGCGAATAGGCTATCCGGCTAACGGGGACGAAAAACAAATTCTTCGCGATCGAGAATACAGTGATCCACTCGATGACCTGCGACCTGTGATGACAGCGGAGGAGATAGTAGAGCTTCAACAAAGCGTCGCCAACGTTTCTGTTGATGATGCATTGGTTGAATACTTGATGCGTATTGTTGCAGCAACTCGCGATTCAGAAATGTTGGATCTTGGTGTGAGCCCGCGTGGGACGTTGGCGCTTTTCCGCGCTTCGCAGGCACTCGCGCTGACGGAGGAACGTTCCTACTGCATTCCCGATGATATCAAGCGACTGGTCATTCCCGTTCTTGCCCACCGCATACTCGTTAGCACTCGCTTCTCCTCATCTATGCGTCGTAGCGAAGAGGCCGAAGCAGTTTTGAAAGAAATAATGAAAACGGTCAGTGTGCCGCTCTAGGAAGGATGAGGGATGAGGGATGAAGGATGAGGGATGAGCAGGTAAAGACGAGTGAACGATCTGACGGTCGCGGCGGCCGTCTTTTTTCATCCTTCCGCCTTCATCCTTCATCCTTACCAAACCGCCTTCATCCCTCATCCTTATCGAGGTGGCGCAATGCTATCCTGGGAACACTTCTGGTCCTGGCCGGTCTGGCGGCCGCTTCCGTCACCGTAATAGCTCGGCAAACAGAAAACTACATACTCGCGGCAATAGCAGCAATATTGTCCCTGGTGAGCGCCGGGCTGATGCTAATCTTCGTTGTCCCTCCGCTTGCACGTTCCGCGCGCCTTGAAGTGAAGCGCTTCGACTTGCCGCTTGAGGTCACCACCGGTGGCGGTATCTTCCTTGTCATTATGATGGTGGTAGCTTTCGCTGCCTGGAACACCGGAAATAATTTATTGTTTCTGATCTTTTCGTTGCTCTGTTCCACTCTTTTCGTTGGAGCGGTGGCGGGAAGGGCTTCGCTACGGGATCTCATTGTGTCCGCACGCTTTCCTGACCACATCTTCGCCGGTGAAGCTGCGCCGGTTATCGTTACGCTGCGAAATGCCAAGCGAGTGCTGTCATCATTCTCGATACTCGTCGAAGCGCGCGGATCCAACGATGCAGCGGATACAGGCGAAAACAAACGCCTGCGAAAGCGTTACTCCAAACGTCTGCTGGCCTACTTCACCTATGTTCCCCATCACGCGGCAGCGGAACAGCGAGTGGAACAACTCTTCACCACTCGGGGTCACGTGCTAATTAATGGGTTCGAACTCTCTACGCGGTTCCCATTTGGATTTTTTCGATTGCGCCGCCGCTTGCGTGCGCGAAATGTGGACATCGTCGTTTACCCGAAACCGCAACCTATCGGAGATGAGCTCCACTTGCTTCCCATGTACGCAGGACGCATTGCGTCATTACGACGTGGTGTGGGTCAGGACCTTTTCTCTTTGAGGGACTATCAACCCCAGGACGACTTGCGGCACATCGACTGGAAAGCAACAGCGCGATCGCGTCATCTGACGGTGCGTGAATTCACTGCGGAGGATGAGCGACGCATCACCATTGTTTTCGACACCAGAAGTGTCCCGGATTCTGATTCGGAACCCTTCGCAAGCAGGTTTGAATCGGGTGTGGTTCAGGCAGCTTCACTCTTAAATCACTTTATAGATGAACGCGCCGAGGTGCGACTAATGCTTGGTGACGAATTGGGGAATTATGGCAGCGGACTAAAACATCTTTATGACTGCCTGCGCAGGCTTGCGCTCGTAGTTCCGCAGAACAAGGATGACGTAGAGTTGCTGACATCCGTTCTCGATCCAGCAAGCGGCGTAGACAATAATGTGTTTGGCGAGGATTATGCCATCGTACTTACGACTGCTCCACCGGGCTCCATTCCCGCAAAGATTTGGCGCGCGTCCCACGTGATCTACGTGTGAAGCCCAAATCCCTTGGCTACGACTCGGTGAAGACTTGTAGTTATCACTGAAAATATTAGGGAAGGATCTTCTTCGCTCTGCCTGGGGATGTTTCTTCGGCTCTGCCGCCTGATGTGCGGAAAGGCTGCGCCTTTCCGCACCGCGCTCCTTTCGAGGAGGCTGCGCCTCCGATTCGCCGTTCGAGGCGTAGCCTCTCACTTTTCCCAGCCTGCGGAAAGGCAGAGCCTTTCCGCACATCAGACGGCAGAGCCGCGAACATCAGGCAGGCGGCACAGCCTCGTAGCAATGATTCCATTCTAAGCCCACCGAATGAGTCAGTAGAGCCAGGTTAGCCATTCACCCACAATGCATCAATAATCTCATCGGCAGCATCTTCGCCGCTGCGAATGCAATCGGGAATGCCAGCACCTGAGTACGCGTTGCCGGCGAGAGCAAGGTGGGGCAGGGAAGCAAGGCGCTCTCGAATTCTTTTAACCCGGTCGACGTGTCCAACGTGATATTGCGGCATCGAGTTCTCCCACCTTGTAAGCTCGACGAACCGCGGTGGTCTCTCTATACCGAGCAAGTCGTTTAAGTCGGCGCGCACACGGGAAATCAACTCAGCTTCTGTCAGGGCAAGCATCTCCGGCTGCAAGGCGCCGCCAACGAAGGCCCTCAGCAAGGCATAACCGTCTGGCGCTCGACCTGCAAACTTCACACTGCTGAAAGTGCAGGCTATAAGTGACCGCCCTTCAATAAGAGGAACGACGAACCCAAAACCCTCGAGGGCGTGAGGAATGTCTTCCCGTTTGTATGCCAGGTTGATTGTCACGCTTGATGCGTAAGAGATACCCTCCAGCTCTGACGCGAGCCGATCATCAATACCCCGCAGGAGACGCGCGCTGCCGGACGCTGGTAGCGCCAAACAAACGGCGTCGGCGGCAAGCGTTTCATTACCCGTAGTTCTGACTTTCCACTTCGGCCATTCGTTGTTCGCCCTCGTGTCTCGTTCCTGGGCCAGAGATTCGATGGCTGTGTTAACTCGGAGAGACATTTTGATTGAAGGAACGCTATCAGTAGTTTCAGATTTGAAATTCGAGATATCAGATTTGAGATTTGAGGGTTCAGATTTGAAATTCGAGATTCTTTCCTCGAGTTTGTCAGTGAGCAACTGCATCCCGTGATCGAAAGAAAGAAAAAGACTGTAACGGGCGCCACTCGCTTCGTGTTCGCGTGCGGCGCGAGGGCTACTGCCAGGGGATACGAGCGGGCTGCCGCCACGGAATACGGCCGGGGTTCTGCCTTGTTTCCTCATGGCTCGAATCAAACTTCGGTGTGTGCGTTCCATTTCCAGAAAGCGTGGCATTGTTGCTCGTAAGCTGAGTTTCTCGGGATCCGCGGTATAGATTCCTCCAATCATGGGTTGGGCCATCCGCTCGAGTGCCTCGCGCCCTAATCGCCTACGCACAAATTGCGCCAGACTCTCGTCTGAGTTCCCGTTTGTATTCCGTCGCGGAAGCACCAGATCCATCGCCATCCTGGCTTTGCCGGGCCAACTAAAAATGCCACTCGTTACCAAGGGCCAGAATCGTGCCGGTGCCAGCAGATAAAACCCCTCCGGGACGGGTAAAAGGCGACCCTTTCTCACGATGAAACTTCGCCGATGGTTTTTATTAGTTTCTATTAGGTGAGATTCCAGGTCGAGCCTCTTGGCAAGTTCTAATGTCGCGGGTTTCTCTGACAGGAACGAATCAGGACCGCGTTCCAAAAGAAAACCGTCGCGCTTCTCGGTTTGAACAACTCCACCAACTCGTGCGGTCGCTTCGAGAAGTGTTACCTCAAATGGTTCTCGCAACTCCCCGTGGCGCTCCAGTATCCTGTGAGCCGCTGCCAGCCCGGTAATGCCGCCACCGATAATTACTACTCTTCGCATCAAGTTTTGTTTCGACCTGGGTTAGTGTCGTTCAGAGAGCGGGGGCCAGGCCCCCTTCCTGACTGCAAGTTTGCTTAGTTGAGTGCGCCAAACAGCAACCCGGCGAACATTGATCCTCACGCGGGTTGTTTGCGCCGAGAAAACGTCGCTCGCGGCCCGGCTCAAGTCGTTCGAGAATGAGCTCTCGAATCATTTTGATAAACGCCGGGTGCGTGCCCGCGGTCTCGGCGCGAATCATCTTCAGGCCAAGCTCATTGCAAAGTGCCATTGCCTCTGTGTCCAGGTCGTAGATTATTTCCATGTGATCGGAGATAAATCCAATGGGTGCCAAAACCACTTCGTCGGCACCACTTGCCTTTAACTCCCGCAGATATTCACCAACGTCCGGACCAAGCCATGGCTGCATGGGAGAGCCACTGCGGCTCTGGTAAACAAGCTGCCATTTCTTAATCCCCAACGACTCCGCAATAAGACGACCCGTCTCCTTAAGTTGCGCTTCATAGTCACAGTTTTGTGCCATAGCGTCTGGAATGCTATGGGCCGTGAAAACGACGTGCCTAGATGTTCGCCGGTTCTCCGGAAACTTCTCCAGCGCCGTGCGCACCTGGGCGACGTTGGCTTCAATGAACAATGGGTGGTTGTAGAAAGCGCGGAGCTTGTCGACATGCGGCGCGCCCGGGCCGGCGACTTTCTGCGCGTCGGCAATATTCTCGAGATACTGCCGGCAACTCGAGTAAGAACTGTAGCCGGAAGTCACAAACGCAAGCGCCCGCTTCACTCCGTCATCGCGCATTTTGCGCAGGGTGTCCGGTAGCATGGGATGCCAATTCCGGTTGCCGAAATAGATAGGCAGGTGCGGTCCATTCGTTTCCAGTTCCTGCTTTAGTGCGGAAATGAGTTTTCGATTTTGCTCATTGATGGGACTGACGCCACCGAACAATTCGTAATGCTTCGCTGCGTGAAGCATTCGCTCTCGCGGTACATTTCGTCCCCTAAGAACATTCTCCAGGAAAGGAATCACATCGTCCATTCCTTCCGGCCCGCCAAACGAGACTACTAACAGCGCGTCATACCGTGGCTGGTTTGAGAAATTCATAAAGGTGAATCGGAGCAACTCTTTAACGCAAAGCCCGCAGAGTTCAGCGCAAAGGGACGCAAAGAAGAAATCTTTTCAGGTCCTTTGCGTACTTGGCGGTTCAGTTGTCCGAACCTTATCGCTGACTTAGTTCGTGCACCATTTCTACCAGCGAAACAACATTCTCGACTGGTGTCTCCGGCAGAATTCCATGGCCAAGATTGAAGATGTGTCCGGGCCGTCTATCTGCCTCATTTAGAATCTTCTTTGCCTGGGCCCGAAGATATTCTCCATTCGCAAAAAGCGTGACTGGATCAAGATTCCCCATGACTGCTACGCCATGCCCTATCCTCGCCCACCCTTCGTCAATCCGCACGCGCCAATCCAATCCAATCACATCGCCTCCAGCTTCGCGCATTAGCTCCAGCAGGGCTGAGGTGCCAGTTCCAAAATGTATTACCGGCGTTCCCGGGGAGATCCCTTCAATTACTTTTCGGGAATGGGGAAGTACATATTGTCGATAGTCATTCGGACTTAGAGCCCCAACCCAGGAATCAAACAACTGCACAGCCTGGGCTCCCGCCTCAATCTGCGCGTTGAGATATTTGATCAGGCCCCGAGAGATCAAGGACATCATCGCATGCCAGGCGCCGCTGTCGTTGTACATCAATGACTTTGTGTGCACGTAGTTTTTCGATGCGCCGCCTTCTACGATGTAAGAAGCAAGTGTAAAAGGCGCGCCTGCAAAACCAATCAGCGGTAAATCGCTGCGAAGCGCCTTGCGAGTTTGCCTGATAGCGTCGAAAACAAAATCCAGTGCTGCCACATCTTCAATTTCGCGAAGGCGTTTGACCTCCGAGTTCGACCGTACAGGATTGTGAATGATTGGGCCTTCCCCTTTGGTAAACTCCAGTTCCATTCCCATTGGCTCAATAATCAGCAGGATATCCGCAAAGATAATTGCCGCATCAACCCCCAGCCGTTCGGCCGCCGTCACGGTGACCTCCGCAGCTATCGAGGGTGTTTTGCATAATTCAAGAAAGCTCAAACGCGCCCGCACGTCGCGATATTCAGCCATGTAACGTCCTGCCTGTCTCATCAACCAGATAGGTGTGTAGGGAACGTGTTCCCGCCGGCAGGCTCGGAGAAAAATGCTGTTGTGCAGAGGGTCGGTGAGCGTGGAGGCAGTCAAACTCGGTCCTTTACTGATAGCCGGGGATTCTGAACGTTCGCGCATCAGCGCATTCTATCTATGAACATCTTCGTTGTTGAGTTGAATTAGTGCCGCTGGTTTTTGATGCCGATCAAGATTCAGACTACAATAAACCGCTGAAAATCGGTAGCGAGCCGGCTTGCTATAAAGTTGTCACAAATAAGCAGTTTGCGGTGTTTGTTTCTTGAGAACGGTGAAATGAGCGGACAAGCTAGAGCCCTGACAGACTCCATGCCTTACGACATCGCTACCGAAGCGACTTCGCTCAGCTTCGATGAAGCATTCACGCTTCATCACCGGGCGGTCTTCAGGACCGCATGCGCGGTGGTGCGCGATGCGGCGCTGGCCGAAGACGTGACGCAGGAGGTGTTTCTTAGGCTCTACCA
This sequence comes from Pyrinomonadaceae bacterium, assembly GCA_046262375.1. GTDB lineage: Bacteria > Acidobacteriota > Blastocatellia > Pyrinomonadales > Pyrinomonadaceae > PSRF01. The sequence continues at coordinate 7,869 of JBHEMV010000067.1, read as the reverse complement.
TAATCTGGATTCGACGCCAGGCGAGGAACTGTTGCGCGCCTGGCTTCTCCGCGTCACTCTTAATGTGGCGCGAAATGAGTTGCGTGGGCGGACGCGATCAATGGTGCGCGACAACGAATACCAAAGGATTACTACAGACGACGGATTGTTTGGAACGGCGGCCGAAGAAAATTACAGAAGGCGTATCGAGATTCAAGAGGCACGACGCGCGCTGGACAAAATTAAGGAGCCAATGCGCAGCTGCCTGCTGCTGAAACAGCAAGGCCTTTCGTACCGCGAGATTGCCAGCACGTTGTCTGTAAAGGAGACAAATGTCGGCAGTTTGGTTGCACGAGGCAGAAAAGAGTTTGCCAGGGTGTATGGAAAAATCGGAGGTAAACAATGAGCGAGTGTTTAGGCGAAGAAATTCTGCAGGGCTATCTTGATGGAGAGCTTTCCGCCGGAACCCTTCAAAACGTTACTTCACACCTGACTTCGTGCTTAACCTGCTCGACTTTCGCGCAGGAGTTAGCCTGGGAAAACAACGTGGTTGCTGCCGCGTTAGCGCCGGAGTTTGAGGCGAGTGTACCAACTGAGCGCCTGCGACAGCGCATTGATGCCGCCATGACAGCAGAGAACTCGGTTAATGCAGGTGCCCTCGAGGGTGCCACGTTACCGAAGCTTCGCAGTTGGCTTCGGTCTGTTTTGGATATCTTTACCGTTACTCCTCAACGAGCATTTGCTTATGCAGGTTTGATGGCTGTCCTGACTTTCGCGGTCATCTTCGCTATTGTCCAGCGACACAATTTCCAACCGACACCTCGTAATCAGGACATTGCGACGACTCTCAAATCGGGGGCCGATAACTTAAGAAATGGTTCAACCTCAAACCCAGTTTTGCCGACACCACCGCCGAGTGATGTGATTAAGACTGGTGTTACCGTTGCCGCGAGTTCGCGTCGTCCGCGAAACTTCTCAGCCAGAGCGGGGCTGTCCCGGACCACTGCGACGGCAGCGCATCACGTAAAGCTGTTGCCGGGAGAGCGCAGCTATCTGCAAACGATTGCTCAATTAGATTCCGCGATTAAGTTAGACAGAGGGGGGATGAAACCTGCGCTTCAGGCCGAATACGAAAGAAACCTGGCTTTCGTCGATCGTGCTCTCGCCGCGGCCCGGACGGCTGCGAAGAACAATCCCAACGATCCAGATGTTGCTGAATTTATGTTCTCGGCTTATCAGAGCAAAGTAGATTTACTAAACACAGTGGCTGACGCCCGCGTGTATGACAAACAGCACTGAAGGGTGTGGTTCTTTAGGATAATGAATTTGAGATTCATTCTTATGAGTTTTGTCATCGTGCTCTCTCCGTCAGGAGTCATGGCTCATGCGGGTGACCATGAAGATAAAGTTCATGCTCAGCAAATTGAGCGCAGTGTTCCGGCAGATTCGTCTGTGACTGTCTCGCTTTGCGTGAAGTCTGGCAGCATTAGTGTGCGAGGCTGGGACAAGAATCAGGTCCAGGCACGATCGGGCGATGTGAGCCAAATTGAACTGAAACGAGGGGATGGACTAGACCAGTCTGGTCCGGCTACAAAGCTGACAGTGTTAATGGTGGATCGAGCGGATGCTCATAGCGAGAGCAACGATTGCCAGGCTTTCGGAGATATCGAGTTGATGGTTCCTATCGGCGCTTCAGTTCATGTGCAAACGGGTGATGGGACTATCAATATTTCTGAGGTCGCCTCAGTTTATGCGAAATCCCAAACCGGAGACATTGACGTTGAGGGCGCTTCGCAATCAGTGGAAGCCGTCAGCTTTAGCAGTGATGTCTCGATTAAGGATTCCAGTGGTCGAATGGCTCTTAGATCCGTTGGCGGCAACGTGACGGCCCGCGGCCTTCGCCCGGGGGATTCCGACGATTGCTTTGACGCTTCAACGATCAGCGGGGATATCGAGATCCAGGGAGTATCCTACTCGCAGATCAGCGCGAGGACTGTGAATGGTCAGGTAAATTTTGCCGGTCCCCTGGTGCATGCTGGGCAGTATACGTTCAACACCACTACCGGAGACGTAACCCTGACGTTGCCGGCTGAGGCTTCCTTCCGAATGAACGCCCGGGTTTCCGAAGATGCAGGAATTACAAGTGATTTTCCCGTAACGTTAAAAATAGAAACATCGTCTTTCACTCCTGCTAAACCTTCTTCTATCCCAAAAATGTTTCCAGCAAAGCCGGCGGCCCGAGCTCAAACAGTTCGGCAACCTCAGCCCGCAACTGCTCCGTTGCCTGAGCCGGTGGTAATAGGAGTTGAGCCGAACGTTAAGATAATTAAGGTTAACCCAGTCGTGCCCAGAGGCTACCTCTCACGTCGGGTCACCGCCGTTCATGGCACCGGTGCCGCTCGCATCAACGTGGTGTCATTTGGTGGCTCAATTCATCTTCAAAAGAAATAGACCAGAACACCTCGGCGTAATTCGAGTTTACCTCCACTTTTGCGAAGCGAATTCAGGATTGCCACTTCACCTCTTTATTGCTCCGTACACGCGAAAATGAAAAGCTGAAGACCTGACTTTTCTGCCACAAACATTTTGCGCACGGTGTTCTGGTAGTAGAGCAACGCGACCGGGGCCGAGAGGGGTAGAAGAAGTTGGCCAAACCTGCTGAGGCTGCTGTTCCCGGCCCGGAGTGTTTTAGGAAAATGTGATGAGGATACCAGGCAGAAACAGAAGAGCAGAAATTATTGGCGGCAAGGTAGCTCTTCTTCTGCTGATCAGTGTCGCGGCTTTATCCAGCGCGGTGAAAGATTTGAATCGCATGAATCTGTGTCGAGCTGGTTGATCCGTAAATGAATACATTAAATTTAAGGAAGATAAGAAATGTTAAGTAGAACATCAATCATGGCAATATTTTTGGCTGTAGCACTTCTAACCGCTGGCAGTTGGACCAGCCCGGCTACCGGGTTCGCGGCCTGCGTCGAGGACCTGACTGGGACACAAGACGGCTACTCCGAGCTAGCCAGCGATCATGTCGCGCAACGCGGCGATGAACTTCGTGAGGAGTTTCATCAAACTTATCCCCTTGCGCCCGACGGTCGTGTCAGTCTGGAAAATTTAAATGGCAGCGTAACCATAACTGTTTCGGATCGGAACGAGGTGCAGGTTAACGCAGTGAAGCGAGCCTACAAACAAGAACGACTGAGTGAGGTCAGGATCGATGTTAGTTCCACCATGGACGCTATCAGAATCAGGACAAGATACCCGAACGAAGATCACAGTTTTACTGATGAGGAGCGAGGTCGCTATAACAATCCCGCAGCTGTCGACTATTCAATTGTTGTTCCCCGCCGGGCCCGGCTGGAGTCGGTAGACCTCGTCAACGGTTCGCTTGAGATTGACGGTGTCGAGGGCGACGTCAAGGCCTCAGCTGTCAATGGGCGTCTGGTGGTTCGCGGATTAATGGGTGAGGCGAAGCTCAACACCGTAAACGGAAATCTCGAGGCTACGTTTGCTCAGCTTTCTGAGGCAAAGCCGCTTTCGCTGGGGTCGGTAAATGGAAGTGTAGAGGTTGTAATTCCATCCGACGCCAGCGCCGTGGTAAGGGCCGAGACGATAAGTGGTTCAATCAGAAACGACTTTGGGCTGGCGGTCGAGGACGGCGAATATGTGGGCCATTCTTTGTATGGACAACTCGGTTCGGGCGGCCCGCGAATCAAACTCTCGAACGTTAACGGCAGGATCAGCATTAAGCACGCGCAGGACGGTCGTCAAGTGAGTGCTGCGACGAGCCTGCTGTCTCAGAAAGATAAGGACAAAAACAAAAACGATTCGGATATCGACGTTGGAAACATGAACGAAGAGGCGCGTGCGCTAGCTGAAAAAATAAGACGCGAAGTAGAGCCGGAAGCGCGGCGCGAAGCACAACGTGCCCTTCGCGAGGCCCAGCGGGAGATCCAGCAAGCGCAGAGGGAGGTGCATCGCGAAACGCAGCGGCACGTCCGCGAACAGATGCGCATTGAGAGTCGCCGCGAAGGCCGCGGTAGCGGCATGGGCAGGGGTCGCGGAGAAGGAATAGGCAACGAACGCTTTACCGATAAAGAATCGAAGAGTTTCCCGGTTGCCGGTACAGCGAACGTAAATGTCGGAACCTTCGACGGCTCAATAACGGTGCATGGTTGGGATAAGCCAGAAGTGGTATACACGGCCACCAAACGTGGCAGTCACGAGGAGGAAGTTAAAGGAGTCCATGTTGAGACGGAACAGGAGGGTTCATCGATCTCTATAATTGCCAAATCTTTTCAGGGCGACGGCTCAGCCAGTCTCGATGTTTACGTGCCACGGAATGCAAATGTGCACCTTTCATCCGGCGATGGACGCCTGACCCTTCAAGGCGTGTCGGGCGAGCTCACACTTCGAACGGGAGACGGAAGTATCCATGTTGCTGACAGTCATGGACAACTGAAAGTGAATACCGGCGATGGCCATATTCGCATCTCGAACTTTGAAGGTCAGACGGACGCACGCACCGGCGATGGCGCGATCATCCTCGATGGAAGGTTCACGAATTTGACCGCTCGCACCGGTGGGGGATCTATCTCGTTGTCCGTGGCTCCCGATTCAAATTTCACCATTGAAAGCGAAGCTAATGAAATCATTAACGAGGGCTTGCCCATTTCTGAAGATATAGCGCCTTCAAAACGGGCGAAGCGATGGAAGGTGGGTCGCGGTGGTAACGTCTTCGTCCTGAGCGCCGGCGACGGAAAAATTGTTGTTAAGCCCCGGTGAAAACGATTTCTTAAGATCTCCGGAACGTTTACCGGGCTGCTTCGTCTAATAGATATCTGGCCCCATTCGGGCTTATATAAAGTTCAGCAACAGTATTGATACCCAATAGGAATAGCAAAACGAGTGCACCACGTCATGAAGGCTAATTTCATTAGTGCAGCAATAGTACTTCTGTGCTTCGGTCAGGTCTTTTCTCAAACCTCATCTTCCCAACCACCAACATCGCCGGCGCCTTCACCTGCGCCCATATCTGCGAGCACGATAGAGGCGGCGAGCGATGCTAAACCCAGCGCAAGTCCGGTCGACAGCGCGGCAAACGCAAAGGTAGGAAAGGGTGCTCCTGTTCTTCCACCAGAAAAAGCGCAGCCGGTGAGGTTGCCTAGTTTCGCGAAGCCTCCCGTAATCGATGGCAAACTGGACGATGAAGTCTGGAAGAATGCAGTTGTGCTGAAAGACTTCTATCAGGTACAGCCTGGTGACAATATTGCTCCTTCGAAGCCGACCGAAGTAATGCTTGGCTACGATTCAAGGTTTCTCTATGTCGCTTTTCATTGCTTCGATGAGCCAGACAAGGTGCGAGCCACCATTCCCAAGCGAGACGACATTTGGAACGACGATTATGTTGGGATTCTTTTTGATACCTTCAACGACAAACGGAAAGCTTACGAGTTTGATTTCAATCCGCTGGGAATTCAGGCCGACGGAATCTGGACCGACGGACAGGGTGAAGACTTTAGCCTCGACGTGGTGTTTGAATCCAAGGGCTTGATAACAAATGACGGCTATACGATCGAAGTTGCCATCCCATTCAAGTCCATTCGATACATTGGTGGGAAGGACACTCTTTGGGGCGTGCATTTCTGGCGGCGTATCAAGCGTTTCAACAATGAGCTTGATATGTGGATGCCGATATCGCGCGATATCTCGAGCTGGCTCGCTCAGGCGGGACATCTGACCGGGTTTGAGGGACTCTCAGCCGAGCGAACGTTGGAATTAATTCCAAGTCTTACCCTTTCGGAGACTGGCAAGCGTAAGGCACCTGTAACGCCCGCGCAGATCGCTCAAGGTGGAAGATTTGTCAACGAACCAATTAAGTTTGATCCCGGCCTCACGGGAAAATACAGCCTCACGCCGAGAGTCACGCTCGACTTCGCGGTTAACCCCGACTTCGCCCAGATCGAGTCGGATCAATTGGTAGTGACCGCAAACCAGCGCTTTCCGATTTTCTTTGCCGAGAAGCGTCCCTTCTTCCTCGAAGGTATCGATATCTTCAACACTCAAATCGCTGCCGTTCACACGCGAGCCATCATCGATCCTGATGTTGCGATCAAATTAACCGGAAAGATCGACCGCAACACGTTTGGGCTCTTGCTCGCCTCCGATAACGGTCCCGGAAACTTCAGCGAAGACGAACGGCCCACTGCTAATCCAAGGTTTCTCGACAAGAATGCCTCGGTGGGAATACTGCGGTTGAAGCGGGACATCGGTAAATCAGATTCGTTCATCGGCTTCCTGGGAACGTATCATCGGTTTGTCGATCGATATAACGAACTTGGTGGTTTTGACGGCCGGTTCCGTATTAATAAGCAAACCACCTTTAGCTGGCAGGCACTTGGTACCCATTCTCGCCGTCCGTTTTTCTTTCCGGAAGAAGGAAAAACCCTCGACCGTAAGCGGAGTGGCTTCATCTATGCAGTCGATTACAATCAGGATGGAAGACACTTCGGGCATCAGCTCTTCGCAGTCGGTCGCACGCGTTACTATCGCGCCGATGTTGGCTTTAATCGTCGCCCTAATACCAACCACATCAACTGGTTTATTCGATACAACTCCGAACCGAAACCCAAAGCGCGTTTGATCTCATGGCGCGTCTATACGAGTTTGTCCGCAAACTTCGACTGGCAGGGCCGTTCGCAAAACGCTAATAACGAAACGCAAGTTCGGTTTAGCTTTAGGCGGCAAAGCTATTTGGGGATTGGCTCGGACAAGGGTTATGAGCGCGTATTTGAGAGTGAGTTTGGACCGAAGCGCCAGCCTGGTTCAAATTGCGTAATCAATAACACCTGCACGTTCGCAGGCAATGACAACGAGCGCTCAACGTCGAATAAAGGCCTTTACTTTTTCGCCGGGTCGACGCCCAGCAAAAAATATAATTTCAACCTTTTCGTCAACAGACGTTGGGGCGACTTCGATTTTGACTTTGGCGCCGGGCCAAAATTTCCCCGCGTCAGCCCGTCTGCCCTCGCCGCAGCTGCTGCCCGTAGCAATGGGCTGTGCGGCGGCAGCGAGGCGCCTTCTGTTTGCAATGCTCCCCAAGATCCGGGACCGGGCGACTTCTGGCAGGCGGATGGAGGAATAACATATCAGCCGACCAATGCTCTTAGCGCGACACTTAGTTTCACCAAAGCGAGACTGAAGCGTTATGACACTGGGCGGATGGCTTTTGATCAAAACATTGCCTCATTGCGAAGCACATATCAATTCAGCAGATTCTTATTTGCGCGCGGTCGTGTGGATTTTGATTCGATAGCGTCGAATGTTAAGGGTCAGTTCTTGCTTGGCTATACACCTAACCCCGGCACGGCTCTCTATGTGGGCTATAACGACGATTTGAATCGCCGCGGATTCAATCCATTCTCCCGCCAGCTTGAGCCAGGCTTCCGGCGCAACGGCAGAACCTTCTTCATTAAGATGTCTTACCTGTTTCGGAAGAGCTTTTAGATCGTCAGACAATCTCAGAAATACTTAGAGACTCTTGAGTGGTTCGAGACGTAAAAGTGTGCTAACGATAGGCTCCTGAGCAGCGTCTTAATACGAGAAGATGCTCTGGGCGTTTGATTGAATCTCCCCAAACGTTCCTTATCCGACAGATCGAGTGCCGTCAATTAGCGCAGCTGCTGGATTCTTTTGAGCAGCGATAGTTTCAATCTGGCTAAGAGGATCATCCAGGCTGAGCGAAGAGAATTTAGTGTATGAAAATTCGAGCGCTGGTTCTTAGCATTCTGTTTTTGTTTTCGCTGACGGCTGTCGCGCAGTCACCGGTTCCAACAAATAGTCCCACCCCTGCTGCCACCAAGGCTGCTCCCCCATCTGCTGCCGCTTCTCCGAGCC
>JBHEMV010000066.1:0-18114 GCA_046262375.1 Pyrinomonadaceae bacterium | reverse complement strand
ACCATCAACCGATCACCTTCCTGCGCTAAATCCGCACCCAGGTATGGTTTCTCGATCGCCTTCGTCGCACCGGATGGGGCGGTTGTTTCTAGGCGCAGGCCGGCGGCATTCAACGCAGAGTTATAATCAAGCTCTTCCCGACCTCGAACATATTTTTCAAAAAATTGATCAAGACTTGTCCCGACCATTGCTTCGCAAACCTTCTGAAAATCCTCCGGCGTGAAATTGCGACCTTTTTTATAAAACTCTGTGTAGAGATAACGCATTACATCATCGAGCGACTTTGCTCCTTTGCTTTGCCTGCGAATCTCCAAGTCCAGAAGCAAACCCAGAACGGCGCCTTTATCGTAATAGTCTACTTGCGAGTTCACGGAATTCTCGTTTTGCCGGTAAAACTTGATCCACGTATCAAAGCTCGACTCTTCAGCACTCATCTCCAAACGACCCGGCGTGTTCTGCAAACCCTGGAAAGTCCTTGCATTTTCTGACAGAAATTCCTTCGCCGAAATCAGACCTGCCCTTCTCAAAACGAGTAGTGCGTAGTAGTCAGTGATGCCTTCCGCAACCCATAACAGCCTGGTGTAATTTTCTTTCGTGTAATCAAAAGGACCGAGCGTGTCGGGACGAATCCGCTTTACGTTCCAGAGATGAAAAAACTCGTGGGCCACGAGGGAGAGAAACCCTCGATAACCTCGTAAAGGTGAAGAGCCTGGTCCAGCTGAATTCACACCCTCGCTCGGTTCAGGCCTTAAACCAAAGCGAGGATACTGGAGAGCGGTTGAATTCAAGTGTTCCAGTCCGCCGCCTATATTCGATCGTAAGTGGAGAATGAACGTGTAATCGTTATACGGAACTTCTCCTCCCATCAACTCAACTTCAGTTTCGACAATCTTCTTGAAGTCGATGCGCATCTTCTCGGGATCGTAGTTTCCTGCGCCATCGATTACTATCCGATGCGCCACTCCCTTAACTTCAAACGAGAGCGTTTTGAAGTTACTTACTTCCACGGGCGAGTCGTAGAGAATGTCGAAATTCTCCGCGCGGAACATGCTCTTCTGGCCGAGCACTGGCGGGAGTCCGGTAGCGACCTTCCACGGGTCTGGCGCGAGAATTCGTAAAGTTGACGGGGCGTTCAGAGATCCTTCGGGATACATCAACAGCGCAGCGTTATTCCAGAAAGCATGCTCCGAATTAAGCTCGTTCGTTCTAACTGTAAGCTCATTTGCGTAGACACGATAATTGGCACTCCACTCCCGTGAGCCGTTGGTGACAACACGCCACGAATTCTTGTTGATCTTTTCCCACTTAAGTTGTTGACCGGCTGCGTCGGTTGCCGCAAAGTTTTGCACGTGGCGCGCGAATTCTCGAACTAGATAGGAACCGGGCGTCCAGACTGGCATCACCAGTACTTCTTCCTGCGCTACTTGTACGCCTGCACCTCGTTTGATTCTTGCCTCGACTTCCAGCATGTGAGTGTGTGGCTTTGGCATTGAAACCGTGAATGCGATTTCTGGCGTGCCAGCCGGATTATTGCTTTGCGCTTCGACGGGGAAAAATGTAATAAGGATCAGGATTGCCAGGCACAGGATTGAAAAGTATTGTCCAGTCGTTTTCGTGTTCATTTTGAATTTCGTCCCAGAATGGATTTCAACAGCAAGCATGTTACTACGAAGCAGTTCGAGCAGTCTAAATGGAGTGCGAGTTGATTGACGACTGGACATGCTTGTGCCGGTCAGCCAGACTATGTTTCGAAAAATTTAAGAATCAATGCTTGCTTTCATGTCTATGACTTTCTGGCGGGAGAGAAGATGATGCGTGTGGTAGTTTGTGGAAATTGCGGGACTAAGAATCGGGTCGACCCTCGCAACGCAGCTGGACACATCACCAAATGTGGTAAATGTGGCAAACAGCTCGAGCTGCCGGCTGAGCATCCAGGCCAGGATGAACCCTTACAGGACAAACCCCTGATTGTGACTGACGAAACGTTTGAGCGTGACGTGCTAGGCAGCCCTGGTCTGATGCTGCTTGACTGTTGGGCCCCCTGGTGCGGGCCGTGCCGGATAGTGGGCCCTATAATGGAACAGCTCGCGACGGAATCAAACGGGCGCTATCGCATCGCAAAGTTGAATGTTGATGACAACCAACGCACGGCTGCGCAATTTCAGATTCAAAGCATTCCAACGATGCTTATCTTCAAGGACGGAAAATTAGTTGACAGGCTCATCGGCGCTCAACCAAAGCCGGCCATTGTGTCTAGATTGTTGGCCTACGCAGCTTAAGAATTTAAGAACGGTGAAGGAAATGGGAATCTTAACTGTGCCCTTTCACCTTTGCCCCTTACCCTCTCCTTTTCGTTTTCTCTCACTGTGGTTAATATCTTGAGCGCTCTTCAAGGTTTTCCGAGTCTGAAAGGATTGTCCCGATGTTTAGAAAATTGATCTCGACGTCTGCGTCATGGGTGCCGATGACGTTGCGTTTGGCAACGGGAGCGGTATTCATTGGCCATGGAGCACAGAAAGTGTTAGGCAGCTTCAGTGGGCCGGGCCTTGCCAAATTCACTGCTTTCCCAGCGCCCTTTCCTTTCATGCGGCCCGCCTGGCTCTGGATGGGCGCCGCCGCACTCGCCGAGTTAATTGGTGGCATCCTTGTTTTAATCGGATTATTAACGAGAGTTGGTGCCTTCCTGATCGCTTGCACGATGCTGACCGCAGTGATCGGAGTACACTGGCCAATCTTTTTTGCGCCTAAGGGTTTCGAATATGCGATGTCGTTGCTGGCAATGTCCCTGGCCTTGATGATTTCCGGAGGTGGAATGGCGTCAGTAGACCGGGCCATCCTTGGACGGAGACGATAGAGGCGGTAAATCATTAATAGTACATAGTGAATAAAAGGTGCTGTCCTCCCTGGGGCAGTGCTGTTAGATTCAGTGCTCACCACTTACTATTCACCATTTACGATTCACCATTCACTAACCCATGAAACGTTCTCCGCTCGTCGTAATCTTCACGACAGTATTTATCGATCTGGTTGGCTTCGGGATCGTGATTCCGGTGCTTCCTTTTTACGCCGAGGGCACACGGTTTAACGCCACTCCGCGGACTGTCGGAATACTCTTCGCCTCCTACTCGATCATGCAGTTGATCTTTTCGCCGGTGCTGGGGCGACTCTCAGACAAGTATGGAAGGCGTCCTGTACTGTTGATTTCAATAATCGGTACGGGTATAGGTTTTTTGATTCTGGGTTTTGCCACCACGCTATGGATGCTTTTTGTGGGCCGCATCCTTGACGGCATTACCGGCGGAAACATCTCCACTGCGCAGGCATACATAGCCGACATCACAACTAAAGAAGATCGAGCGAAAGGCATGGGCCTCCTGGGTGCGGCCTTCGGTCTCGGATTTATCTTTGGACCAGCCATCGGCGGCATACTTAGCCGTTGGGGCGTGGCTGTTCCCTTTCTCTTTGCCGCGGGCCTGTGCTTCGCAAACGCGCTGTTGCTCTACTTCACTTTGCCGGAAACCGTCACACCCGATCACCCTGCGCGCGTGTCGGCGGCCGGCGGGCGAGGCTTGTCCCAGTTGATCGAATCACTTAGGCAACCGCGACTCGGCTTTGTACTCATCATCTATTTTCTTTTTATAGTTGCCTTCTCAATAATGACCACGTCGTTTTCGCTTTTCACAATGTTCCGCTTTGGCTACGACGCCCAGCATAATGGTTATCTTTTCGCTTACGTCGGCCTCTTAGCTGTGATTATTCAGGGTGGCTTAATTGGACGTCTGGTGAAACGCTTTGGCGAGCTGCCGCTGGTTATTGTTGGTGCCCTGTCCTTTGCGGGAAGCCTTTTCGCCGTTCCCTTTTTGGGACCTGCAAGTGGTGGCTTATTAGCGCTGCTCGTTGGCGGCGGAATTTTTTCGATAGGAAACTCTCTTTCAGGGCCGGCATTGACGAGCCTCGCATCCAGGAGCGTCGGAGCAGCCGAACAAGGCGGAGTCTTAGGCGTGACCCAATCCGTGGCTAGTCTTGCACGCGCTGTTGGCCCGTCACTGGCAGCACTGTTGATACACAGCGCAATCGCTCATATGGGAGCAGATGGCAAACTGCACTACATGAGTAACCACTCGCTATTCGTTACGTTTTGGACTGCTTCGGCGATCATGCTGGTAACCTTTCTTACCGCCCTGTATTTTGCGCGCTCACATGCGGCGGAATATTCAGATGCCGGCGTCGCGGAGGCGGCGTAGAAGTAGGACAGGCATTCGGGCCTGTCGGTTCTTTGAGGTTGTGGAAGACGTGGCAGGCAGGAATGCCTGTCCTACAATCAGAAAAATCGTCGAATCAAATAGAAGATCAAACTCAGCGCCAGCGAAACGATTAACATGGAAACGATCGGAATATAAACCTGAGTTCGCTCGCCTTCATAGTGAATATCACCTGGCAACTTGCCGAACCAATTGAGCCCACCGGAATAGATCAAAAACCCCACAATTACCAGGCAAATGCCGCCGAGGATTACAAGTATGCCAATCCAGCGATTCATTCCCGTGCGCATGCCTCCACAGCGGGCATTACCAAATTTTTTTGAGCCCCGCTTTAGCCTGTGATTGAAAAGGTACAGACTGAAAAATGTCCTGCTAGTTTACAAACTGACCCAACGGCCCGTCAGGTTTAATGATTTCCTTCAGAGCTGAATGAGGTATCAACACATGTTGCGGGCCGGCCGCATACGCCGCAACTTGATAAGAATCAAATGTTATTGCAAGACCTTTTTTGCTGATTGTCCAACTATCGTAGTTAGACACGTCGGGAGCGGCGCCGCGCTGAATCCAGTCCTCATCAAGCATCGAATCTGCACCCTGTTGTTTCGCTTGTTTCTTCAGATCTGCGATGCTGAAAGCTGCGATGGTCTGCAGATATTTAGATCCGGGCCGGAAAAGATCCGGGAGTTTTAGTGACTTGCCGTTCTTTAGATCGAAGTTAATAACTTCTGAGTACGAATTTGGATGTGCGGCTCCGCTTTCGTAACTGCTGACGTCAAACTGGGTGCTAATAAGATCGTCTTTAGCGAGGACAACCGTATAAGCAATGCCGAGATCGCTGCCCATGGATTCAGTTGGGGATTCGGCCGGCAGTTGTTCTTCTGCCGTCGAAGCTATTTCTTCCTTGAACTCGCGGACTTTTTTGGTAACCAAACTTCGAACAGTCTGATTAAATTTCTCGAAGTTTGGATCTGCCGACCCGGTCAACTGAGGATACCCGGCGTCGATTTCATACTTTAGTTGTTTATTATTTTCCCTGATCTGTCGGGTGACGATCTCTACCCCACCGCTAAAATCGATGGGCTCTTCATGCAGAGAGAACGCGGTTTTTTTATCGCTATCAGGCTTGTTCCAGTTTCCTGCAATTTCGATGAGCCCATTCTCGTCCGTTTTCCAAATTCCCTTGAATACACCGGTCTGTTTTCCTTTCGGTCCAAACTCTTCGAGCGTCACGTTTCCCTCTTTGTCAACCGTGCCTCGGGTATCGATCCTGGTTCCCACCTTTTGATAGAAATAGGAGCCGCTTAGTGTCTCGCCTTCACGCACCAGTTTCATCTGCAACCCAAGCGTACTGCCAATTGAGCCTTTAAAGTATTTCGTTTCAGGGGCAAGTGTTGTGCCACCCTGCGGATGTTGGTACTGCTCCGTCGCAGACGATGTGCTGATAGATGTCTGCTCCGCCGGCGTGAACGTTTTCCGGCACGCGTTAAAACAAAGAAGCGCGATCAACAGAACGGATATCAATATTCGCCTGGACGGATGCATAATTTTATGTTTGATCCGGCGCGCTATGTAGCAGAGCCTGAGACCGCCATCCCATTCCTCATGATCTCTTCTCGAATTTCCTCGAACGTCGACTGACAGAGACGGCCTCCAGTGAATAATTCCATATTAGTTACATCCGCGATGGCAAAAGCCGGCTTCGGAAAATTATCCAGCTCACCATCGGTTTCAAAACTCACTTCTGCCAGGACCAATCCGAACAAATCACCCAAAAACATGTCTGCTGAAAACCTTCTCCCCTCAAATTCAAACGGGTAACGATTCTTGCGAACCTCGTTTGCTTCAAAGACGGCGAATGTTTCCGCTTCAAGAGCGTTGAGGTAGATGTTGGTAATTATGGCACGCGCAAAGTTTTCGGGCTCAGGCACAAACTTCTGGGTAAGCTTTACAGTCCACTTATTTGTCTGGGGATTGCGAACCTTCCTGAGACGCAGCCGCGTGCCGGTAATGTAGTTGTCCGTTATTTGCAGGTGGGGACTTGCCCGGGTCAGTTCCTCAGGCAAGTCTTGTAGCAAGTACCGCCGCTCTCGCTCCACGCGCGCATACTTGCTCGTTGTGGGAACGACTGTATTCTGTTCCGTCAATTTAGCGACGCCCATTTTGAACCCGCGGCGTAAACTTAACCTTTCGGCGCAACGCCAGCTACTTGTTCAGGCTAGACGGCGCGCTCATGCGCTTCATTGGCACAGGAAGCCTGCCGTCGGCGTCGCGAGTGCGTGCAACGAAAGCAGGATCTTCATGTGTTTTTGCCAGGGAGCTACATCTTTTTAGCTTTCCACTCAGCCAGGCGTTTCTCAAGATCGGCGGTGTTGGCCTTGGCCTCTTTGCCGAGGACCAGGGCCTTCTCTCCCGCTGCGATGGCCTCCTGCGTCTTGCCCTGGAAGGCCAGCAAGCGCGCCTTCGAGTACATGTTGCCGAAGGTCTCCTTCACTTTAATCGATTTTTCGAGCCAGCCAATCGCCTCGGTCGGATCGGTCGTATCCGGGCTCAGGAAGACGTAATTAGCAGCCTGCAAAGGAGTGCGCCAGTCGTCAGGCTTGGCGGCCGCTACCGAGGCGCGTGCCTTTTGCAGCGTCAACGCCCTTACATCTTTGACTTCTACAGTAAAGGGAACCCTCACCTTCTCCCAGCGAATGTTGACCGTCGCGGAGTTGTCAGTAACAGGGTCGATGCTATACATCAGCCATTCCTGATTCTCAGCTGCCCATTGTGGCTTAACTTTGACGCGCAGTGTGTCTTTTGCCGGGTCGTAGCTAAAGCTGCCCCATTGGTTCGCGATGCTATTGAAGATAACGGTCCATTCATCCTTGTTTGGAATCGTGTGCAAGCTGTAGCTGCCCGCGGGAAGTTTTTCGCCATTAATCAAAACATCGTCAGTCACGACAAACTGGGTGGCTTCGTTTGCTCCCGTGCGCCAGGCATGGCCCCACGGCACAATGACTGCGTCTTTCGGACGCGCATTCTGATCATCAAGTGTGGCTTCGCCTTTCACGTTGGCTTGCGCCGGTAGGGGGTCGCCCCAGATCTTGCGTCCTTTCACACCGGGCCGACTATAAGTGACCGTTACGTCTGTAACGCCAATCGTTTGCATGACGCTGGCCTTCTGGCTTGGACGCGGAAGACGCACAGCCGGAGGCGCTTGGGCCACTGCATACTGCGCCCCGCATAACATCAGCAGTGTGAGGACAAAGGAAGAAGTGTAAAAACGTTTTAGAGTGATCATCTTGGCTCTCCTTGTAATGTTTTAGTAATCAGAGACAACGCGGAAATCCGCAAGCTATCGTTTGCGGTATTGTACCTCTGCTCTGGGAATTAATCTGCCTGATAGGGGCATATGTAACCTTCGCTCCGCCGCGCGGGATCATAACCGCGTCCAGCCTGGGCAAACACAGTTGCGACTCGCACCGCGTATTGCCACGAGCAGCGCACAAGCGACCGCTAAAACGAAAGCCTTTTGCGAATTCGTCATATATTCTCCATTATTTTCACCAGTTATGGCAGATTGAAAAACGGCAATGTTGTTACGCCGAGAGTGAAAACTCGCAGTTTATTACCCAACGTTAGAATCGAGAAAGCCGAGCGTACGCAATTTTTGCATAATACGTGTTCGCAACGAATTAGTTTCGTGACCAGGCGGCCTAAAAATGTGATGGAGCGGCGTCAACCCAAAAACTCGCCTCTGCTGCCAGTGCCGCAGAGCGTTGCAGTGAGGGCGTAACGAATGGGATGTACTCGATAGCTGGCTTATAATCAACCGCATGGAACGCAAAGAGCCGTTAGCGACTTCAGCGCTCCCTGGCATCGATCAGAGAGTGGGAAACGACGCAGCCGAAAGCAAAGATGCCGGAGGTAAAAAAGACGAGAGCGCTTCTTCGAAACAGTTCCTGGTTCTGGTCGTCGATGACTACGTAGATAATGTAGTCGCTCTAAGTTTAGACCTCCAGGCCGAGGGTTATAAGGTAGTTACCGCTTCTAATGGCGAGGAAGCAGTTAACATAGCCGCGCTGACACAACCTGACATTATCTTGATGGATATCAGTATGCCCCAGCTTGACGGATTAGGAGCCACGCGGAAAATCCGCGAGAACGAAGCACTTCGAGATGTCCCGGTAATTGCCATAACGGCGTTCAGCACCGAAGGTTTTAGGCGCGCCGCTTATGACGTAGGTGTCGCTGGTTATTTAGTCAAACCGATCGATTTTCAAAGGATGCATGACCTTATCAGACGACTGCTCGCCGCCAAAGAGTCTGGAAATGATCAAGCCAGTATCTAAATGCAATGAAAAGTCCCCGCCAATTGGTTAGGGGTCACCCTCCCACCACTCTTCTTCCGGTTTCTTTAGAAATTCAGACGGCTCAACAATTTTGCCGGCGATGGCAGAAGCTGCCACCACGTAAGGTGAGGCGAGGTAGAGTTTGCCGGGCCCGCTGCGGCCGGGAAAGTTTCGATTCTGCGCACTGACGGTAACAGTCTCGGCACTAGGAGAAGCGCCCGGGCCGGCGTTAATACAGGCACCACAACTGGGATCTATCAATTCTGCGCCGGCCTTTTCAAAAATTGCGATATAATCTCGACTGCGAGCGTACTGCTTGATCTTCTGCGAGCCAAATTGAAGGTAAAGGCGAACGCCCGGAGCCACGCGCTTTCCCTGGTCCAAAGCGTTCTGCAAAACCTCAGCATACATATCCATGTCGGCCATTTTGCCGCCCGTGCAGGAGCCGCCATAAGCAGCGTCAATCTTCACCTCTTCTTTTAGCTCCTCGATGGGAATGCCGTTGCGCGGATCGCCGGGCAACGCAACCATCGGGCGAATCTCATCGAGGTCGATCTCGAACACGGCCGCGTACTCTGCATCCGAATCACTGAAAGTGAATCCTTTGCGAACTTCGTCGCCGTCGAGTCCGCGCATCTTCACGATGTATTCGAGTGTATGTTCGTCAGGTTCAATAATTCCTGTAGTGCCGCCGGCTTCTACCGACATGTTCGCGAGAGTAGCCCGCTCATCCATCGGCCAGTTTTTTAGATCGTCTCCCGCGAACTCGAGCACCTTACCGATGCCTTTACTGGTTTTCATGTAATCTGAAGCGAGGATGGAAAGCATTACATCCTTTGCAGTCACGTCAAAACGCTTCGTACCCCTGAATAAGTAACGCACTGACTCGGGAACCCTGATGCGAATGTCTTTTGTGTACCAGGCGTTCGCCATGTCGGTCGAGCCTACTCCAAATGCAAAGCAGCCAAGCACACCCGCCATGCACGTGTGCGAGTCAGTGCCGATTACGATCTGTCCGGGCAACGCTAAATCTTCGACCACAGCGTTGTGACAGATGGCTTCGGAGCCGCCTTCAGGGCTCTCTCCGTACAGTCTTATTCCTTGCCGGGTCGTGAAATCCTGCTGCGTCGTCGCCAAACCATCCGCTTTTTCCAGCAAACCCATCTCGCGATGCTTCGGCGACATCACCTTGTTCAGAAATGTCAGGTGATCGCGAAACGCGAAAACTGACTCGGGTTCCGATACACGAGCATTAACCCCAAGAGCTTGTCTAAAAAGCGACTCGGCCATAGGCGTCACGTACTCATGGGAAAAGCGCACATCAGCAATAGCAAACAACGCGTCTCCCGGTTTGACCGTCTCTACTCCAACCTGTCCTGACCGCACAAAGGCGTGCTTCGCGATAATCTTCTCGACGATGGTCATCGGACGCGCTTTAGCATCCAAACGTGGTGGCGATATATGGCCCGCGAGGCGCGCCTTGTTGTAGTTAAATAGACCGCCATATTCGACTATGTCGTTCGATACAGAATCCAAGCCCTGCGTGAACTCCTCGAGGGGAATTTCTTCTTGTCGACGGATACGCTCGATTAAACCGAAATCAGTTGAGGTTAACAAGCCGATGTTCTGTGAGTTTTGTCCGTAAATCTTCTCGATGCTTTTTGCGATAACAAGTTGAATGCCGGCCCACTTTTCTGCGTAAGGCGCAGTCTCGCGCGATGATCCACAACCTTTTGAAAGTCCGGAAACGACCACGCCGAAGCCACCGTTCTTCACTTCGTCTTTGTTGACGACGCCTTCGCGCATACCCACATAAACGTAATGGCCCAGGCTTTCGTCGTAATAAAAACAAACCCAGCCCGGGGTGATTTCGTCAGTTGAAATATTGCTCATCAGCGGCAGGTCGTCGTTC
This sequence comes from Pyrinomonadaceae bacterium, assembly GCA_046262375.1. Lineage (GTDB taxonomy): Bacteria > Acidobacteriota > Blastocatellia > Pyrinomonadales > Pyrinomonadaceae > PSRF01. Next base: position 7,606 of record JBHEMV010000066.1, on the reverse strand, counting down.
ATTAACCGCCGCGCGAGCTCCGCTTCAACAAGCTGGCGGTCCTCGCCCTGGGCTTCAAGTTGCTCGCGAATAAGGGAAGTCTGTTCGGTTAGAAAAAGAATTCGACCCTTGAAACTCACGCGCCCTGGATGCTTTAGGCGCTGGGGAATGTTATCGGAACTCATCAATACTCCTTGTCAACGTGGTCAAACACCAATTGCCGTATCTATAGGTCCTCATTATAACCTCTGGCTCCAAAAGCCTCGAAATAACCACCTTAACCCACAAACTAATAGTGGCAGAATAAGGCATCGAGATATATCAATCGCCGAGAAGGCGGCCATTGAAAACTGAAGCGTTGTTTAGGTCGCCGGACGTTTAAGGGCTCCTCTGTCGCGCGACTACAATCACGCGCAACGCATGCTAGGCGAAGCCACTAATTTCCCAGAACCCGGCAACCGTACAGGCAGTCAGCCCTGATCACCTTAATCAGGCCTAGGAGCATCATCCCGGTGCCCACTTTCGTTAATGGCGGTCATCGCGTAAACCCATTGATTATGTCAATTAAGGGGTCGACTTTTGTCCGAAAGGTTGAAGCTGGAGTGAGAAGTGGAGTTGTCGTTTCACCCTCAATACCTTAATTAAAGACAGCCTTTCTCCGCTAGATGGGCTGTCTTTTTACTTTGTGGTCCCGTCGACCAAAACTGCTGCCTGATCCATCTTTCCTCTTGACTATGTCTGGTCAAACTAATTGACCGACCTTTCAAACTGACGGTTCCACCGCTTGGTGCCCTTGCCGGCATTAGTGGGAAACCAGCGAAATCCCCAGTAAAAACGCGGATTTTACAATTCGCAGGCAGAGGCACGGGGCTTGCTAACCTTCTCCCCGAACGATTGTGCGGTCGTTTCAAAGACGGGAAAAGATCACCAAGTCCAGAGAGGCTCCATGAAGAACAACAAACGATCCCCTATTCTCTCCCTAATAACTGCTTTCGCGCTAATGTTTTCCTTATGCTCGGGCATCCTGATTATGGATGGCGCCCAGGCGCAGTCAAAGGCAAGCAGCACTGGCGTAGAGACGAAAAATCCGGCACTCGCCCGATATGCACAAAACTTGACGAAGCTCGCCCGCAGGGGCGCATTCGATCTCGTCAAGGGACACGAAGCTGCGATTCGCCCGACCATCCAGATTCTCTCGCGCAGCAAACAGAACAACCCTGTGCTCATTGGCGAAGATAATGCCGAGTCAAAAGCAGTCATTGAAGGATTTGCACGCCGAATCGCGACGGGTGATGTACCGGAGAATTTGCGCCAGACACGGCTTTACAGCCTAAATCTTTATGCGTTGTTTGAAGGCGTGAAGACCCCAGCGGACCTCGAGGTGCGGTTGAAGGCGATGTTGTCTGAGGCTTCGAGTATGGGTGGGGATTCAATTTTCTTCGTTGATGAACTTCAACAGTTTGTCGGCAAACGCGCTGCTCAGACCGTGTCGCAAGCCATGGCGGAAGCGGCCGTGGGCGGCAAAGTGCGTCTGATTGGCGCGACTTCAAGCAGTGCTTATGAGGAATACATCGCGAGTGATAAGACGCTCGATGGTCTCTTCCAGCAGATTAATCTTAAGGATAGCCTCAACTCGTCAGATGAGTCAGCGACGAGCGATAGCAAGGATTCCAACAAGAGTAGTAACGGTTTTCAGGGTGAGAAAATTTCTCCCGACGTGCGTCAGTTAATGCAAGGCTCCGGCGCTAGGCGCGTGGGTGTCATCCTGCAGGTTGACGATGTGAAAAGCGGGCAGCTCAATGACTTTTTCAAGCGTTACGGCATTGCAGTCAATGCCCGCATGGCGCAACTTGGTGCGCTCAAGGTACAAGTCCCTGCTCAGGCTCTAGAGGAGCTGGCGGCACGCAATGAAGTTCGTCATCTGTCGGTTGACAGAGAAGTGCGGTCATTCGGTCACGTATCTCTGACGACTGGTGCCGATGCTGTCCGTCAGCAAACCACGACCTCGCTGCTGAACGGCACCGCGAACTACAGCCTAGACGGTTCGGGTGTAGGCATTGCTATCCTTGATTCCGGAATTGATACGAGTCACAAATCATTCCTGGGCGCTAGCAATAGCCTTCGAGTAGTCTTCAGCAAGGACTTCACCGGCGAAAATCGCACGGACGACCCATACGGTCACGGAACGCACGTGGCTTCGACGGCTGCCGGTAATGGCCGAATTTCTAACGGAAAATACATCGGGATGGCCCCCAACGCCAATATAATTAACCTTCGGGTACTGAATGGAACTGGGGCGGGTTCTGTCTCAGGGTTGCTCAGCGCGCTCGACTGGGTCATGACCAATCGCACGACCTACAACATTAGGGTCATCAATATGAGCCTGGGAATGCTCGCGGTTGATTCATACAAGAATGACCCCGTTTGTCGTGCTGTCCGAAGTCTGGTTGATGCTGGCGTCGTCGTCGTCACCGCGGCCGGTAACAATGGTAAGAATAGTGCGGGTCAGAAAATGTACGGCCAGATACACTCGCCTGGCATTGAGCCTTCGGCGATCACCGTTGGGGCCGCGAATACCTTCGGAACTAATGGGCGCGCGGATGATGTGGTGACGACCTACAGCTCGCGAGGGCCGACCCGGGGTTATTGGACCGACGCCAATGGCGTGAAGCATTACGACAATCTTATTAAGCCTGACGTAGTAGCCCCGGGCAATAAGCTTGTTTTCGCCCAGGCTGCAGACAATCTTCTCGTGAGGCAACACCCGGAGTTGGATGCTGGAGTTAGTGGGAATGAAACTCGTCGGGAGATGTACCTCAATGGCACATCGATGGCGAGCCCGATCGCGGCAGGGACAGCAGCTCTCTTGCTGCAAGCGAATCCAAAGCTGACGCCGAATATGGTGAAAATGCTCTTGATGTACACGGCCCAGCAGCTTCAAGGCTTCAACACGTTCGAGCAGGGCGCAGGCGAAATAAATGTGGAAGGCGCCGTGCGAATGGCAAAGCTAGTGCGCACGGATTTGCTCCCCACTACCCTTCTTGGCGCGCCGCTACTAACCACGGCTACGCCCCCTACCCCACGGACAACCATTGCCGGGCAGACATTCACTTGGTCACAAGGGATCATTCTGAATCACGCCTATGCAAAAGGCATTAACCTGATTACGCAATATCAAAGGGTTTATGCCGATGGTGTCCTCCTGGGTGAGGGTGTCCTCCTAGGCGATAATGGATTGCCGCCCGTCGACGGAGTCCTACTCGGTGATGGCGTCTTACTCGGCGACGATATCAAAATCAGTGATGGCGTTCTCCTGGGGGACGGACCGAAATTCTGTTCCAATAGCGTCTTACTAGCCGACGGCGTGTTGCTGGGTGACGGCGTGTCGCTGGGCGACGGTCTGTTACCGGTGGACGGCGTCTTGATCGGCGACGGCACCTTGCTTGGTGACGCCTACTTACAAGCCCAATCTGCTGTCCTTGCTGGTGATGAAACGCAGTCTATGGAATTAGAGGTGGACTGCGGAGTTGATTACTTAGGTTACTGAGGTGCCTCTAATGCATACCCAAGAATCAACCATTAAGAATCAACTCGCTGTAATCACCACGGAGTTAAACATGAGACAGATTGACACTTCCCCTTCAATCAACGGGCTGATGACCACAGTCATGGCAGAGACACCCTACCTGCCGCAGGCCAACGTTACCGTCAGTGTCTTCGAACTGACGGAGGAGGAACGCAACGAAGTTCTTGCGTTCTTGGCAGAACGCCCTGTGCATACCGTCTGCATCGCCGGATTCATCCGCGACAACGGTCTGGTGAGCCCCCTCAACCGAGGTATTTTCTATGGCTGTCGAAATTCGGATGGCCGGCTGGAAGGGGTCGCGTTGATAGGACACGCCACCCTTATTGAAGCTCGCACTTCACGCGCTATGAAGGAGTTCGGTTTCATCGCACAAGGCTTCCAGCGCACACACATGATTCTCGGAGAAAAGGACAAGGTCGAAGAGTTTTGGAACTATTATGCTGATGAGGGTCAAGAGATGCGGCGAGCCTGTCGAGAACTTTTGTTTGAGCTGCGCCAGGCCATGCAGGTGCGCGAAGAGATTGAAGGACTGCGGCACGCCACGCTAGACGATCTTGATCAAATTGCACCCGTACAAGCAGCAATGGCTGAATGTGAAAGCGGAATCAATCCGCTGGAGGTTGACCCCGAAGGCTTTCGAGCGAGATGTGCACGCCGGATAGAGATGGGTCGCGTATGGGTGCTGGAAAATGGCGGGCAGATCATATTCAAGGTGGACATACAGGCTGATACACCTGACGTGATTTACCTTGAGGGTCTCTGGGTAAGTCCGACGGAACGGGGTAAAGGTATTGGCAGGAAATGCTTAAGGCAACTCTGCCAGGAGCTGCTCTCACGAACCAAATCAGTCTGTGTGTTGGTAAATGAAGAGCACGAGCGTTCACACACGTTCTTCCGGATGTGCAATTTTAAGGTCCGGGGTATCTACGATTCCATTTTCCTTAGCCGACCTGACCTTCCACAATTTGAAAGTTAAGAGCCTTTGTCTCGCACTCGCCCCCGAATGTAAGCCGTTGCGCCTGGTCATACGCCTCGCTATGCGAGGGCAGCGAGCGCAATAGTTATCTAGTACTTTTTCTCTTAGGCGCTCTTGCGGCATCCGCTTTCCTAAAAAAATACTCACGTCTTCCTGCCTGACGAATCAACCCGCCATCCTTTACAAGTTTCTATTAAATTATCCGTCGCTTTAATTTACGGCGGCGTTACTGTTTTCAAAATACGCTTGGTTTTCACTTCAAGTGATTTTGTACACTCTTCCCACCTGACACGGGTCCTGATTCCTTCAACTCCGCTAAACAATCAAGTAGCGCTTCGGTGAAATACTGTAACAGCTACTTTTTACTTCAAACCCGACGGTCCTGTGCCTATTGTAGCGTTGGCGGAGGCATTTCAGCGATCACGTTTACGGTCATTTGCCACGCCGGCAAAAATGCCTTGACGCTGCATTTTTATTGGACGACTCATCACAAATGGCCGCCGCCGGATACAGCGAATCCGGCAGTGTTGACCTAGAGTACGGTAGGGCCCCGCTACTCACGTAGAGATCCGCCCGAACCGCGAATGCTTTTCCTGAAATTGTGAGATAGAATCTGCAACCGCTTTGCGCCCTGAGAATTGTTCTATCAAAACGTTGCCCGGCACGTCACTTCACTACGTGAATGGGCAATATGTTTATTGCCCCGCCAGGATTGCACTCTAATTTGGAAGTCAGGTCGCTTTACTTTTCCAGTATGGTCGCCCTTCTAGAACAGGATGAATAGGACATGCGAAATGGAATCTTGCTGCTAATTCTTTCGACTGCGCTTGCCACCGGTGTGCAGGCTCAGCAGTCGCTTGATGCGATGATCGATCGCGACATTGCTTCGCTCGTAGCCACCTACCAGACTTTACACGCCGCGCCGGAACTGTCTCATCGGGAGGAAAAGACGTCCTCATTTTTCGCACGTCAATTACGGACACTTGGGTACACGGTCACAGAGCGAATAGGCAAGTACGAAAAGTCTGAATGGACGGGGTATGGTGTCGTTGCCGTTATGAAGAATGGCGATGGTCCAACTGTGCTTTTGCGAACCGAGCTTGATGCTCTTCCTGTTGACGAGAAGACAGCTCTACCTTACGCAAGCAAAGTTAGGACGAAAAATGACGCCGGCCAGGAGGTGAGCGTGATGCATGCTTGCGGTCACGACGTTCACATAACGACCATGCTCGGCACCGCGAAACTGCTTTCCGAACTAAAGAACCAATGGCGTGGGACCCTAGTGCTGCTGGGACAGCCGGCAGAAGAGACGATCGATGGCGCGAGAGCGATGTTGCGAGATGGTCTTTATGATAGGTTTCCCAAGCCCGATTACGCGATCGCGCTTCACGACAATGCCGAACTCGAGGCGGGCAAGGTTGGCTACACCCCAGGTTACGCGATGGCAAGTTCCAATTCAGTCGACATAAAGATTTTCGGTATCGGCGGTCACGGTGCCAAACCGGAAGCTACTAAAGATCCGATTGTCATCGCCGCACAGGTGGTGATGGCATTGCAAACGATCGTGAGCCGAGAAAACTCGCCGCTCGATCCGGCTATTGTCACGGTAGGCTCGATTCATGGAGGCAGCAAGCACAATATTATTCCAGACGAGGTCAATTTGCAGTTGACTGTGCGCGCCTATAAAGAGGAAATTAGAGAAAGGATTATTGCGTCGATTGAGCGCATAACAAAGGGGATTGCCATGGCTGCCGGCATTCCCAACGACCGCGCGCCGGTTATTACAATCAGTGATACACAAGTCACAGCCGCCACTTTCAATGACCCGCGGTTAACAGAGCGTCTGGCTATGGTTTTTGTAAAAACGTTAGGCCAGGAAAATGTTGTGAAGGTGCCGCCTTCGATGGTCAGTGAAGATTTTGGCTACTTCAGTCTCAATCAAACGATTCCTGCGACGGAGTTCTGGCTGGGCGCCGTCGATCCCACAAGGGTAAAGGAAAGCAGGCAGACGGGAATACCATTGCCTTCGCTTCATTCGGCTCTGTTTGCGCCGTTGCCTGAACCAACGCTGCGCACCGGCGTCAAAGCTATGACTTCGGCCGTGCTCGAGTTGATGAAAAAATGACAGTTTAAAGGATTAACGAATTCGCGAACGTCCAGTTTGGTAGCGCGAGAATTCAAAACAGCATTTAGAGATCGAGCGCTATCCCATAAGCTTCTTGCAATCATATCGAGGTTGAGGGTTTGAGCAATGCTCCACATTCACAATGGGATAAGGTACTCCGCTCATAAGGTAGTCCGCTTCGAATGTGGTTCGCTATTCGATTTACGATTTCAATAGCAAATGGACGTCGAATCTGTTCGCAAATTCTGCTTGTCGCTCCCGCACGTAACTGAGGACGTGCAGTGGGAAAGTGATCTGCTTTTTCGTATCGGCAACAAGATGTTTGCGGTTGCGGCTCTTGAGCCATCCTCGAACCATCGCATGTCTTTCAAGTGCACGCCCGAAACGTTTGCTGAGTTGACCGAAAGAGATGGAATCGTCCCCGCACCCTACGTAGCCCGTTATCACTGGGTCGCGCTAGAGCGTTTCGACGTGTTGCCGGAACGCGAGCTAAAGGAATTGCTAAAAATCGCCTACCAACTAATCCTTGAGAAGTTGCCGAAGAAATCCAGGGTTGAATTAGAGTCACCAGGATCGATTAGCAAAAAACAGCGACCGCGACGATAACCGCTGTACATCAAATTTCGCGCTTACGTGAAACCTCAAGTCTGCCTGTTCGTAATTACAAACGTAATTCTGATTCGCCTTAGTCGGAAATTTTGTGCATGCCTTTCTTTGAAGCTCTTAAACTGGCTTTAGCATCCATCCTCGGTCATAAGCTGAGGTCGTTTCTCACATTGCTGGGCGTGATTTTCGGCGTGGCAACAGTAATTGTAGTCGTCTCGCTGATAGAGGGCTTCAATGCTTATGTAGATGAGAAGATAGCCAACATCGGAACAAATGCTTTCTCGGTCAGCAAGTTTTCGATTGATGATTTCTCGAGCGTCGAAGCGCTCAATGC
>JBHEMV010000065.1:439-18185 GCA_046262375.1 Pyrinomonadaceae bacterium | reverse complement strand
ACAAGCAGTCAGCAGGAAAGATTTGGAATGTAGAAACTGGTGAATTGAAATTGTCCCTGGCCTCAACCGGCGACAAGTCGGTCTCGGTCATTTTCAATCCCGCAGGCACTCTTCTGGCTACGACAAATGATAAGGGTGTGCAGCTTTGGGACCCGCAGACCGGCGACCTACTTGCGACGTTGAGCGAGGCGAGGTATCCCGTCGCATTTAGTCCGGACGGTCGAACCATTACCACGGGGGCACGCAACGACACCGCGCTTCTTTGGGAAGTTCAAGAAACACCTTAAGTCCGGCCACGCAGGTGAGATCGACCTCACTTTTAAAAGGGCAGGGAATTTGTCCCTGTTGGTGTCCGATAAGCTTTAAGCTTGTCGTGGCGCTCGACAAACTAAAGTTTATCGGACACTTAACCGCCGGCGATGGCCCCGATGATATAAAAGGCCTCTGCTCCCGACGCGATTTCCGGAGGCAGCGTAGTGTCCGGTGACTCGTGCATCCCTTTTTGTATTAGTAGACTGCGGAAGGGGTCGACCCGCCCGGCTACCACCACCCCAGCCGGGCTGCCCGGCCGGGGACCCCGGTCCGCAGTAGGTCCTGACACCCTCACTATCGACTAACGGCTTACGAAGGAGCAATGAGCACGGACCATGTTCGAGGCGGCTGCCCGCGTGGGAGCCTGCGAAAACGACACGTGTTAGAATAATCAAAAGAGCGGAGCAATTATTAATCTCCTGCTGCTTCGGAGCTCCAATCCAATGCCAAACTCACATAATGGAGAACTTGAACTCCTAATCGATCAGATTACTGATGCGATCGTCGCGCGCCTTAATTCGGATAACGCTGTCGAGGGCGACCGCGATGGCCTGCAGCAAGCGTCGCTTTGCGGCTGCACTTCCGAATGTTTTAACCGCTGTCCGGAGCGAATGCACCGGATAGTTGACGCAGGGGCTTCCCGGATTGGCTTGGTTTTGGGTCAGACTTCTTCTGCCAGGGATTGGGCCAGCCTGATTGACCACACACTTCTTAAACCCGAAGCAACCGATGAAGACATAAAAAAATTATGCGAAGAAGCTGCCAGGTATCACTTCGCCTCGGTTTGCGTGAACCCTACCTGGGTGCGCGCTGCAACGTGTAATCTTCAGGGTACCGGCGTTCCCGTTTGCACGGTGATCGGATTTCCTCTCGGCGCCACTCTTACAGACGTTAAAGCGTACGAAGCTCGTCGCTCGATCTTCGACGGTGCGCGCGAAGTTGACATGGTGATTAATGTAGGCGCGTTGAAGAGTGGCGACGATTGTCTTGTCGAACATGACATCCGCTCCGTTGTAGAGGTGGCACACGAATACAACGTTACGTGCAAAGTTATCATTGAAACTGCGTTGCTAAGTGATGATGAAAAGGTTCGTGCATGCCAGGCCGCAAAAAACGCCGGCGCTGACTTTGTCAAGACTTCTACAGGTTTTTCAAAGGGCGGCGCGACTGTCGCTGACATCGCTTTGATGCGGCGTACTGTCGGCGCGGGCCTGGGCGTCAAGGCTTCAGGGGGCGTCAAAGGTCTTGACGATGCGCGCAAGTTAGTAGAAGCGGGGGCCACCCGCATCGGCGCCAGCGTGGGTGTGAAGATTGCGCAGGAAGCAGCGGGCGCAAAAATGGACGCACGCAGCCCCTCCCAATACTGATTCCCAAACGCGTCTAATAAGCTCAAGTGAGCATCACACGCCCCCCTTCCCGATGCGATGTTCCGCAGCATCCCGCTTGAAACCCCGGCCGCTTTGCGTCTATCCTCGCCGCAGCTTTCCGAATTCACTTTGCATAAATAAGAATGCCCGCTAAGCATAATCTGCTCGCAGTAATTCTTGGTGGTGGTGCGGGAACGCGTTTATTTCCGCTCACGCAGCAACGATCGAAGCCTGCTGTGCCCCTAGGTGGAAAATACCGGCTTGTCGACATAGCAATATCGAATTGCATCAACTCCGATGTATTCAAGATGTTTGTGCTGACGCAATACAACTCAGCCTCGTTAAATCGCCACATCGCTCAAACGTATCGCTTTTCTCAGTTTTCCAATGGTTTTGTCGAGATACTGGCCGCCGAACAGACACCTGAAAGTCCGCAATGGTTTCAGGGAACCGCGGATGCTGTGCGTCAGGTGCTTCCGCACATCGGCGATTGGGGAATAGATACGCTCCTTATACTTTCCGGCGACCATCTTTATCGCATGGATTACAGGAAATTCCTGGAACGGCATTTTGAAAGCAACGCGGACGTGACCGTCTCTGTCACCCCGTGTAATGAAGCCTCCGCAACCGAATTTGGTTTGCTGAAAACAGACTCGAGCGGACGCATCGTTCAATTCAAAGAAAAACCGAAGGGCGAGGAACTGCAATCGATGCGGGTGGACACCAGCAATTTGGGCTTGAGTGAAGCCCAGGCCGATGTGCGCCCCTTCCTGGCGTCAATGGGTATCTATGTTTTCAAATACGATCGATTGGAAAAGCTGCTTACCGATGATCTAAATGGTCATGACTTCGGACGACAGATAATTCCAAACGCGATAAAAACCGGCAACGTCCAGGCGTTCTTGTTCGATGGCTATTGGGAAGACATTGGAACGATAAGCGCATTCTACCGAGCGAATTTGGACCTGACATCCAAGATTCCAAAATTCAACTTGTTTGACGCGGAAGCACCCGTTTTTACCAGAGCTCGGTACTTGCCGCCTTCGAAGATTGAAAAGTCGGAGATTAAAGACTCGATCCTTAGTGATGGCTGTATCGTCGGAGGCGCAGCAATAACAAACTCTCTTATTGGCTTGAGGAGCAGAATCTCGAAAGGTGTTCGCATTGATTCTTCATTTATGATGGGAGCCGATTACTATCAAACGATTGAAGAAATGCGCGACGATCTTATTGCGAATCTGCCCCGCGTCGGAATAGGGGAGGGAACAGTTATCAGCCGGGCAATTATCGATAAGAATGCCCGCATCGGAAGTGGTGTGCGGCTTATTAACGAGTCGAATATTCTTGAAGCGGACGGCGCTGGTAATTCGTACTACATCCGCGATGGCATTATCATCGTCCCGAAGAATTCTATGATCAAGGACGGCACGATCGTCTAGCGCCGCCCAGGTTGTTCCTATGTGTCTCTCCTTCGACCCGAATGTCTTAGGTGAATCGTTCATGGAGATGTTGTTGTGGCTATAGGGTGGGGCAAATCCTATGAAGAGCAGATGGAGGAAGCGAGTCAGCGCGCGTCGAAATCTGAACGGACACCAAGGTTGCCCTTGGAGGATCGGGTTCGCCTTCAGCAATTGGAGTCGCTGAAACTCTCACGCTCTCGGATCCTGGCGCAATTAGAACGCGCTAGTGTTCCGGCGCATAGGGAGATGTTAATGAAGGCTTTGCAGGCCATTGAGAAGGAAGCCGACGCAACCGTTCATCGCGGAGACGACGAACACAAGGGTTCCCCCCAGGATTAAAAGCCATCCCCTAAAGTAAAACCTTAACTGCGATTAGCTGGCGTTTCCCGTCAATCGCAGAATAAGTCATATGCCTGTTAAATCTGCGACACGAGATTACCACCCTGCGAGAGTAGAGCGCGTTGTGCCTGCGCGCCCTCCCGTGAAAAAAGCGCCAGCGAAACGATTGGTCTTGCCCAAGGATAAAGTGGGAGTTGATGTAGAGGTTGAGGGTCGATTGGTAAAGCTGACTAACCTGCGCAAGCCGTTCTGGCCGAAACTGGGCATCGCCAAGCGCGACTTGCTCCAGTATTACGCTGACGTCGCGCCTCTCCTGCTGCCGCATTTAAGGGATCGCGCGATGGTGATGAAGCGGTATCCGAATGGCGCTTCGGGGGAGTTCTTTTTCATGAAGCGCGCGCCTAGCCCGCGGCCGGAATGGATCGAGCTCTGCCATATTGAACATTCTTCGGGGAATGTCATTGACTTTCCGATGATTCAGGATCTCGCATCACTTCTATGGGTAGTCAACCTTGGTTGTATCGACTTGAATCAATGGTATGCGCGTTGTGAAGACGTAGACCGGCCGGATTATTTGCATTTCGACCTTGATCCCGTTCCTGGTGCTTCTTTCGAAAAGGTGAGTGAGACAGCGCTGCTGTTGCGAAAGGCGCTCGAGTCTCTGAAGATGCCATGCTATGCGAAGACCACCGGATCTAAAGGTATCCACGTTTACGTTCCGATTGAAAGGGGACCGACCCAGAAGCAGGTGTGGAGCTTTGCTAAAGAGTTTTCTCATGCCCTGGTAGCGCAGGCCCCGCAGCTGATCACTGCGGTCTACACTGTTTCGAAAAGGCCGAAGGGCAGGGTGTTGGTAGACTATAACCAGAACGCGTGGGGGCGCACGCTGGCCTCCATCTACTCCGTGCGGCCTCGACCGCAGGCCACAGTGTCAACTCCTGTTAAGTGGTCTGAGGTCGAACGTGGAATCAGCATCGAGGATTTTAGAATCGATAATGTGCTGGCGCGATTTCGCCGACTAGGGGATCTTTGGCAGCCGCTGCTGGCTAAGCGAGGCCGCTTCAAACTTGAAGCTTATCTTTAAGGCTCCCTCTGCCGAGTGCGACCGTCTCCTAAACCAACACCTCAAAGGTCGGCGAGCAGACAGCTGAGAAGTGGCCTTAAGGCGTGGTGAGTTTTGATCCGGTAAGCGATGAAGGCTTTGAAAGAAGTTCAGCCTCACAGTGGTGGCTCGACCGTCGTTTGGACTGTAGGCCATTCGACCCGGTCGGCAGACGAGTTTAACGAGATCCTCCGTGCGCATGATATCCAGTCTCTCATAGACGTGAGAAGTTTTCCTGGTTCTCGCAGATACCCTCACTTCAACAAGGGCGAGCTTGAGCACACGCTTAAATCGCTTGGGATAAATTATTTCCATCTACCTGAATTGGGTGGCAGGCGTAGACCATCACAAAATTCAAGGAATACAGCTTGGAAGAACTCATCTTTTCGCGCATACGCAGATCACATGGAGAGCCAGGAATTTCAGAAGGGAATCGATCTGTTACTGGAGCTTGGAAAGGACAAGCGTACTTCGGTCATGTGTGCTGAAGCGCTCTGGTGGCGTTGTCACAGAAGTCTGATTTCAGACTTTCTTAAAGCCAAAGGCATTGAGGTGAATCATATTCTCGATGTCAAACACACGAAACCTCATCCTTACACTGCGGCGGCTCGAATTTTTAACGGCCGATTGTCCTACGAAGGTTTCCTGGTTGGGTGAGGAGTTGAGAGTTCAAGCTTCGCTTGCTCTTGACGGACCGAGCAATCTAAAGATTGGACTCTGAACTTCTGGCCTCACGCGGTAGAGGGTTCAAGCTCCAGCTTGTCCGTCGTCGATCAAAAGGCGGTGAGGTCTCAACTCAGGTAGGCTAGTTAAACCAAAACCTTAACTGCCCTTGCTGTGCCAGATCTTTTTCTTGCTGCCTTTCTTGCGGCGCTTGACGCCGGTACGGCGCGGAATCTTTTTAGGATCTCCGGTCGCCGCCTTCTGGATGTTGCCACCCTCGTCCTCGGCAATCTCAGCGAGGGTTCGGCGAGTAAGAATGGAAGCAGGAGCAATTTCGGTGACTTCCTCTTCGGTCGTGTAGTAGTCGCGATGCTTTATCAATAGCCACTGGCGGTTGCGCGTCCGAACTAACACCCAGGAGCCCTTCAGTTTCTCGCCATTCAAGGAAAACTTTAACTCGCCTTTACTCAGCGCCGCGCTAACATCCTCTGCGTTCTCAGGTTCATAAGTGCCGTAGTCCCACACCATCACTGTTCCGCCCCCGTACTCGCCCTCCGGAATAACGCCTTCAAAATCCGCGTAGTCGACCGGGTGATCCTCGACTTGCATCGCCAGGCGCTTTACGGTGGGATCAAGGGACGGTCCTTTGGGAACGGCCCAGGACTTCAACACGCCGTCCGCCTCCAGCCTGAAATCATAGTGAAGCGCCGTGGCCCGATGTTTTTGAATAACGAAAATCCGGCCGGTACTAGTGCGCTTCTTCTCGGGGCCCGGTTCCGGAGTTTTGTTGAAGTGTCGCTTCTTTTTGTATTCAGTTAGGGAAGCCATAGACCTTAATCAAACTTGATGTAATTCTTTAACTAGCGATACGACGTTATTGAGCATGTGCCATTCCTGCTTCGGGTTGTGCCGCATCCGAGGCGTCCTCAAAAAGCACGGTTTGAACGGGGTCCAGTCCCAGCACTTCTCGGACCCTCCCGAAGCTACGCCGGTGAATTGGCAAAGCTCCGAGGTCTTTCAGTGCTCGGCAATGTTCAGGTGTTGGATAACCCTTATGCGAAGCAAAGCCATAGCCCGCGTAAAGCGTATCCAGTTCGAGCATATGGGCGTCGCGCGTAGTCTTTGCGATTATCGAAGCCGCGGCAATGCTGGCGGAAAGCGCATCCCCGTGAATGATCCCGCGTTGAGGCGAGGGACATTGGGGAATCCGCCGCGCATCTACCAGGACAAAATCCGGAAGGCAGCTTAATCCCTGAACCGCCCGCTGCATTGCCAGGAGACCGGCGTGATAAATGTTTATCCTGTCAATCTCTTCGACTTCAGCGAAACCGTAGGACCAGCAAACGGCATCCTGCTTTATCTGCGCCGCAAGTTCTTCGCGCGTTTCAGGGGCGAGAATCTTCTTCGAATCGTTTAGGCCGCGAAGTTTGTAATTCTCCGGCAGGATTACCGCGCCGGCTACGACCGGGCCCGCCAGAGGAGCCATTCCTGCTTCATCTACTCCGGCAACGAGACAATAGCCTTGCGTCCACAGTTCGATCTCAAACCGCAGCAGGGTATGTAGTCGCTGTCCTTCGGAACGATTAGTGCGATAGCGCTCACGGATCCGCTTCGCCAGGTGATGGGCACCCTGCCGGCCGTCTACCTCGAGGGCTTCAAGCAAACCTTTAGGTACGGGCCTCAGCCGTTCAAGGAATAGTTCTCTTAATTCGGGTATAGATTTACTTAGTAGGCCTTCAACAGATGAATGCATTTATTTTTGTAACGTAAAATGGAAAATAACAGCCGGCGATTTTACCCAGCTAACAGCTTGCGCCCCATGAAGGTGTTATTCTAAAACGAAAAGTTATTACCCGGCGAGTGCGTGGAAGAAAAAACATAAACTTCGATCAGAAATCAAAGTTGGACGCTCCTACACTATCTAAAGAGAACTTTCGGCTGCTCGGAATTTTCCCGCTGGCTTTTTTTACGGCACAGGCAATTCATTACTGGCAAATCAATGAGCTGGGTCACGTGCTCTGGATGTGCAATATCGGAAACTTATTGCTTGCGGTCGGACTGTTTTTTGAACAAGCAATACTTATAAGAGTTGCCGTCATCTGGATGGTCCCCGGTGTGGTGGTGTGGTTTTTATATGTAGTACCAACCTGGGGAATGTTGATGAGCGGAAAATTCAATTACAGCCAATTCTATGGCGTGCTTTCGTCTACCCTCGCGCATTTGGGGGGTATCTCCATCGGCGCGTGGGCGGTGCGAGGGGTCAGGATGGACGGATGGGCATGGTTATACGCCTTCATCTGGTATTTCGTTATCCAACTGCTCTCCGCTCTTGTCACGCCTGTGGCTTTGAACGTCAACCTTTCGCATAGCGTCTACGAAGGGTGGGAACAAACATTTACACAGTTTTGGAAATTCTGGGTCTCATTAACCCTGCTGGTAGGCATTTGCCTTTGGATTCTGGGGTTCTTGATGAAGATGCTATGGCCGGCTTTTCCTTCGGAACAAGCGCAAGTAGCTAAGGCCAGTCTGCACGAAGGCTAAGGGAGACGCCCTTCGCAGGTTTAAGCAAGGACATGAGATCCGGTCGGAACTGGCGAAATTAATCAGAGGATGGAGTTTGCGCGAGTTCGCTTAGGCTCACTGCAATTTTAGTTTTCTCTCGGCAGGTGGGCGAACGTCTACAAGTTTCCGCTGTAGAACCGGAGCATTTCTTTGGGCGGCTGTATCTTCAGTTATCGTGCCGGAAGGGTTAAAGACATAGCTGTCACGCGTGCGAACCGCCAGGTTGGGCTGATTCACGCGCACCCTTATTTGCCTTCGTTGACCAGCCTGGGCTGGTGTCTTCGGGTAATAACCTAAACTATATTGGCGGCGTAATTCTTCGGCTATGTTAGCGAACGCATTGGAAAGGTTTTGAGTAGAGTCGGCCTGATAGTTTCTGGCGCCGGTTCTTTCCGCAAGCTCGCGCAGGTAGAGGTTCGCTAAATCGTACTCATGTCTGCTCGTCCCCACTCCGCCCCCTCCAGATCCTCCCCCACCACGACGGGACACGCCTCCGCGGTTAATTCCTCCCAGGATCTGAATCAAAATATCCACGGGTGAATCTGACCGGCGACCTGCCCCCGGCCATGTGGAGCCTCCGCGGCCAACATCCGTATAAGTATCGTACTGCACTGGATAGACCAGGGCGTCCAACTCTTCCGCGTCGCGAACATTGCTGGCATAAGAAGCACGCTTGCTGGTTGTATCCACCCCATCAGTAAAAAGAACCACCGCCTTGCGGCCGGAAATCCTGTTTAGTCGCTGGTTAATTACAAGGTCGACCGCATCGTATAGCTTGGTGCCATCTCCCGTGCGAGTGCGCCGGATGGCGTCGCGCAGGCGATAACGGTCGTTGGTAAACTCTGAAAGCACCCTCACTTCGTCATCAAACGACACGACCATGACGAGATCGTCCTGGCGTAGCTTGTTTACAAAAGTGATTGCGGCGTCCTGAATATCTTCAAGCCGAAAGCGAGTAGACCCGCTCGTATCGAGCATCAGTACTACTGAGAAAGGTTTATCCACAGAGGAGAAAAAAGCGACGTTGTGTTCAACTCCGTCTTCCCAAAGTCGAAAGTCTTCCTTACGAAGGTTGGGAACGTATCTGCCGTCGCGATCCATGACGCTTACGGGTAACGTGACCAGGGTAGTGTTGACTTTTATTACGTCACCCGACGCAACTTCGTCTGAGCCGTTATCGACAGGGACCGGTGACTGGCTGCCGGGGTTAGAGCCTGTCGTGCGAGTTGCGCCTCCGAGTACCGGAGGGCCGGAAGGACGGGAAACCGGTGGCGCTGGAGCTGGAGGGTTCTGACCGGTGCGGCGCGGACGCGTTTGCGAGAGCACAGCGGCGGCGCAGAGCGCGAACAAAGAGAGAAGGAGTAGGTAAGACGAAATTCTTTTCATGGCGAAGCTCCAATAATGATTATTGCGTGACAATGCCACCTATCTTGGATGCTCAGACGCTGGATTAGATGCTTAGCCGAAGTCAGGCGCAGGGGGAGATTTAGCACACGAAAGGTAGCGCGCGGGCGGCAATGAAGCAAGGCCGGTCCGGCATCGCTTTGCAAACGCTGTATTACCTGGCACTTTTTGGTCCCATCGTCGCCGCCAACTCGAATTTGTGCGATCATCTTCCGCTACGAATTCCCAGGCTCGACAATGCGGATTTTCCGGCGTCTACATTATTGGTGGTCACTTTTCGTGGCGGCAGCGCTGTTGTTGATCTTTGGTCCGCCCGTGATCTTAACCGCCTGGCTAACGCGAAACCACGACCTGGTTTACCCCTGGGCGCTCTTTGGGGCGCGCAACTGGTTGCGTTTAAGTGGTATGAAGATTCATGTGAGCGGCCACGAGCATCTCGATGCAAATCAAATCTATGTGTTCATATCCAACCATCAATCCTATCTCGACACTGCCACACTCTTTGCTTACACAGGCCGACGCCTTGGCCTGCTGGCAAAAAAGGAATTACTGCATATTCCCATACTGGGATATGGCATGGGTTTCGTAAACATTATGGCAATCGATCGCTCAAACCGAGAACGAGCTTTGCAAACAGTTGAAGCTGCCACGGCCCGAATTCGTTCAGGACGATCGTTTGGGGTGTTCGCAGAAGGCACGCGGGCCAGACCGGGCGAGTTCCTTCCATTCAAAAAAGGGGCTTTCTACATGGCTGCGCAAGCGAAAGTGCCTATCGTGCCTGTCGCAATCAAGAATACGGACCAGCTAATGGGAAAGGGAACAGGCGAAGCCAGGAATGGAACTATCGAAATGGTCATGCTTCCCCCCATTGAAACGGCGAGTGTTTCAACCGATGAGGACGTGGGGCGATTGGTCACCCGCGTCCATTCGGCGATTGGTAAAGAACTTGGAAAGCTAAAGTAGTACGCGCCAACCGCGCAGTTACGGTTTGGACGGTTGGGTGGTCGGTGGCTTTGTTTGTTTCTTTTGAGCGTCCGGATCGTCAATTTCTATTATCTTTACGTCCGCGCGAGCAGGAGCGAAATCCGAGTAACGAACTCTCATTCGGACATGTAGGGTGTTGCCCTTGTCGAACAACAACTCCTCGTCGGCATACGAATACGTGGGAAACCAATAGCGACCGTCGATCTGTTCGCGATAGGTTTCGACTACGGGAAACTTATTTATTTTGGTCTCAGGAACGCCCTTGCCTTTGGTTTTTACAATCTGCAAGTCTTGATCATCGACCCATACGCGACCAATAAAAAACCGTTCCTTGGTCTTCTTTGGATCCGGCATCACTTTCGGTGACACATCAAAAACGTAAAGATTCAGTTCATCGATCTTTTCCTTACCGACATACTTAAAGTCGTACTGAGGAATCTTCGACGGTTCCAAAGCGAAGGGTTGAATTCCACCCAAATCATCGAGATCTTCCTGCGTAACGGAAGCGAATGAAGGCATGGGAAAGAAGCTAATCTTTTCGTAACGGCCCCCCTGGTCGTCGAACGTGAAGTAGGACACGCGATGATATTCCCCAGTAACCTGACCTCCCATGCCAAGACTCTGAAGTAACGCATCACGCTTAAACGAGTACAGGTTCAGCGCCTGGCGAAACTGGGCTTCTTTGGTGGTGAAAGCAGTAATAATGCGGCTGACCTCAGCCGGAGGAAGAGCATCGGGGCTACTACCTGAACCTGAACCTTGGGCAAAAACAGTCGCTATACCAGCAAGAACTATAAAGAGAAATGCAACAAGAGGTTGCCGGCTTCTAAATGGCTTGTTTTCAATCATGTGTATTCCCAAGTGATGCAACAATTTACCCCAACCGGCGCGTTTGGAAAGCTAAGCAAGACCACACTTCAGATGCCGCGAGCGAAATTGATGTTGCCACCACCACTCCGCAGTCCCGGCTTCGCGCCCGCAAAAGATGTCATTTTCTTGTTGCAAAGTTCCCTGCATTTGATGTAAGGTGCTCCGCGCAGAAAGAGTTAGCGTTGGTGTGTGACCCGATCAGTCGCCGAGATCACTCCGTTTGAGTCCTTTGATAAGTCTTGATAACCGCTTGAAATCGCCGGCAACGGGTTAAACGAAAAAGATTTGGAAGGTCCTCACGTCGGGAAACGGCAACGTCCGCAAATTCCTGTGAACCTCAAAGCGCAAAAGCGCTAACGCAACGCAGAGCGGCCGCGTTGCTACATGGGTAGGACGTTAGGGTCAAGCTTTGGGAGGAGCCTGATCAATAGCCTGAAACCGATGATGTGCGCGGCGGTTTGCCGCTCCTTCTGGGCGGGGTGGCATTTATGCCGCCGCGCACACCCCAGCATTCTCGGGAGACATCTGAGAACGGACCTTATTCCCCGTATCAAAGCTGCGTATTGTACACCACTTGTCCAAAACGCGGTCGACATTAAATTCGTTAACGCGTCGGTCTCAGCCGGCAAATTCCACCACCGCGCGGTGAGGAATAATCCCTCTCTCAAACCCCTCATTAAGAATACGTCGAACAGCTTCGCGGCCTCGCTCGGTGTAGTCGAGTGTTAAATCATTAACCCACATAGCCACGAAGCGATCGGCCAGAGCTGGATCCATATCACGGGCAAACTGCATGGCGTAATCAAGTGCATCTTCCCGGTTGTCAAGCGAGTATCTAATGCTCTTCATCAGGCAATCAGAGACCTGGCCGATGAGCTCAGCACCTAACTTACGTTTGATGGCATTGCCCCCCATGGGCAAGGGTAAACCGGTCCTTTCGTGCCACCACTCGCCCAAATCCAATATTTTGTGCAGCCCCATTGTCTCGTAAAACAGTTGCCCCTCATGAATTAAAAGGCCCGCGTCGCAGCGGCCACTTTGGACCGCCTCAATTATCTTGTCAAACGGGACCACTTCGTATTGAAAATCCGAATTAAAGATACGCAACGCCAGGAAGGCGCTTGTTAGAGTGCCCGGTACCGCGATCTTGAGACTGGCTATATCTTCGGCGGTGCCAGATTCACGCGATACCAATATGGGCCCGTAGTTGTCTCCAATCGAAGCTCCGTGAGGCAGCAGGATGTACTTGTCGGCTATGTATGCATACGCATGGAAGCTGATAGCTGTGACGTCGTAAGTTTCCCGGAACGCCTCTTCATTGAGCGTCTGTATGTCTCTGAGAACGTGGGTGAATGTAAGGTTACCGGTATCGAGCTTATTCGTGGCCAGCCCATAAAACATGAAGGCGTCGTCCGAATCCGGGGAGTGAGCAACCGTAATTGTGCATGTATCAGTTAGTGTTGGCATAAGATATTTTCGCACAGTGCTTCCAGGGAGGCAGGATTAGACGACGCTGACATTGCTTCGCTCGATCGGGTTATAGACTGTATCGCGCTCGACGGCTTCGAAACCGGCCTCTTCAATCAAACTTACCAGCTCACTTCGAGACATCTTGACTTCATTATTAGTTTCAATTGAATAACTCTCCGAAAGTTCGCCTCCCTCCGTGATTGTTCCGTCGATATCGTTTGCCCCGTAATGCAGTGCAACCTGGGCGAGCCGTTTCCCCAGCATCACCCAGTACGCCTTCAGATGATCGAAATTGTCGAGAACCAGCCGCGAAACTGCCATTGTCTTCAAAGAATCGACACCGGATGGTCCTGGCAAGTGGGCCAATTGCGTATTTGGCGGATAGAAGGCGAGCGGAATAAGGCATTGAAAGCCGTGTGATTCATCCTGCTGCGTGCGCAAGCGCAGCAGGTGGTCAACGCGATCTTCAATCGACTCAATATGACCATAGAGCATAGTGGCGTTTGTCTTAAGTCCTGCCGCGTGGACTTTGCCGGACAATTCAAGCCACCTACTTGCGTCACATTTATGCGCACAAATCATCGAACGCGTTGGCTCGCGAAAAATCTCCGCACCGCCGCCCGGGCAAGAATCCAGACCGGCTTCAACCAGCTTCTTGATCACGTCCTCGTCGTTCATCTTGTAAAAATGCGCGAAGTGGTCCAGCTCTACCATCGTGAAAGCCTTTAGATGAAGCTGGGGGTATTGCTCTTTCAGCGCGGAAAGTAAATCGGTGAAATAACTGAAAGGCAGTTTGGTGTTGAGCCCACCCGTGATATGAAGTTCGGTGGCTCCTTCTTTCACAGCCTCCCCGGCGATACGCAGACTGTCATTGATATTGTGCGTATAGGCGTCCGGCTGGCGCGGTGTCCGATAAAAGCCGCAAAACTTGCAATCGGCGTAGCAAACGTTTGTAGGGTTAAAGTGGCGGTTTACGTTGAAGTATGTGGTTCGTCCGTGTTTTCTACGCCGAACGCTATCTGCCAATTTGCCGAGTCCGGGCAGGTCGTTGGTTGCAAAAAGTGCGACCCCATCCTCAAACGAGAGTCGCTCACGGCCGGCAATTTTCTCTGCGACAGCAGCTAAGTTTGGGTCATGCGAAAAATTCATGAAAGAGTCCTTAGGAGCGCAGCGCCTCCAAACGTTACAAACAAAATTACGCTTACAAAAGCGTTCGTAGTGAAAAACGCCGCATTGAGTTTGCTCAAATCATCTGCTCGAACCAGCCGATGTTGATAGAGGAGTAAACCGGCAGTTGCGATCACTCCTATCAAAGCGACAACCCCAAGATGCGTAGTCCAGTATAGAGCAAGCAAGGCAGCAAACGCTGCGACATGGAATAGCCGGGCGATCATTAGAGAGCGTGCAACTCCAAAGCGTTTGGGAATCGAATGGAGTCCCGCCTTCAAGTCGAAGTCGTAGTCCTGGCAGGCATATAACACGTCAAAACCTGCCGTCCACAGCAGCACGACGAGTGAAAGCAACAGCGGAACTGAACTGTCCAGCGCTCCTCGCACGGCTATCCAGGCGCCTGTAGGAGCGATCGAAAGACACCATCCGAGTAGGAGATGGGAAAGCAAAGTCCAGCGTTTGGAAAAGGAATAGAGTAATACGCTGCCCAGAGCAACTGGGGCCAGCATCAAGGCAAGACGGTTAAGCATTGCCGCAGCAACGAAAAAGAGAATCGCTGAGATAGCCGTAAAGCCCCATGCGAAGCCCACTGATAGAAGACCCGTGGGAAGGGCGCGAGTGGCGGTGCGCGGATTAATCGCATCGTATTGTCTATCCGCTATGCGATTGAAAGCCATCGCCGTCGAACGCGCGCCGATCATCGCGAAGGTAATCCAGACAATTTGACTCAGCGAAGGCAATCCGTTCGCTGCAAGCACCGCGCCGAGAAATGCAAACGGCAAGGCAAAAAGCGTGTGCTCAATCTTGATCATTTCCAGGGTGACGCGAACGTTTCGGAACAGGGCGAGCATAGTTAGCCTAGTCTTCTCCGGCGGCTATCAGCTCGCCAGAGCGTTCCTTCACGCCCCTCCACTGTGTAGCCTGCGAGTGGGGAACCCCTAAGTGATCGAGAATGCGGAAGACAAAATGATCAACCAGGGATTCGATGGTCTGTGGCCGGTGATAGAAACCTGGGCTTGCAGGAATGATATGCGCGCCTGCTCGAGACAAACGCAGCATGTTTTCGAGGTGGATGGCATTGTAGGGTGTTTCCCGAGGGACAAGCACTAGCTTGCGATTCTCTTTTAGCGTCACGTCGGCTGCTCGATGAATAAGGTTTGTGCCCGCTCCCGAAGCAATAGCTCCGAGCGTGCCCATTGAGCAGGGAACTATGACCATTCCTTCCTGTGGATGAGAACCGGATGAAGGCTTGGCGGCAATGTTGTCTAAGCGATGCAGATGAATCAGCCGGGAATCGGCAGGCAGGCCTAGCCAATGATTGATTTTGCCCCTCTCGGCATTGGTAAGATCGACTCCAAGTTCGACTCGCGCCACCGTCGTTGCCGCCTCCGACATGATCAAATTGATGCGCTCGACCACGCCGCTCGCGGCCATATGCACGAGTGTGCGTTCCGCGTAGATTGAACCCGAAGCCCCGGTGATTGCTACTGTAAATTCCATATTTCTGCCGTGATCAGATCTTACTTGGCGATCAGGTCCAGCGCAAGCAAGCCAATTTCAAAGAGAATAGAATGGGATGCTAGAATGCGCGCCTAAATCCCACACCGGAGCTAGCTAATTCAAGAGGATGGATTTGAAAGAATTAGAAAAGTTGTTGACGGCCTACCGCGCCGGAGAGCTCGAAACGACCGAAGCCGCTCGCCGCATAAGTGATCTTCACTATGAGGACATCGGCTACGCCCGCGTAGATCACGCGCGCGCGTCTCGCCAGGGCTTTCCTGAAGTAGTGTTCGGCGCGGGCAAGACGCGAGAACAGGTTGTCGGCATAGTTGAACGGCTGGTTCAGCACTCTTCCAATGTTCTGGTCACACATACCGATGAAGGAACATTTGGCGAAGTGCGTAACATTGTAACCGAGGCCGAGTGGCATGAGACCGCGCGCTTGATCCGCATCCGGAAAGATCGCACCGAGCGGGGCGTTGGCGAGATAGCGGTGGTGACGGCCGGCACGAGTGACATACCGGTCGCCGAGGAAGCCGCGCTGACGGCTGAAGCCATGGGGAATCGCGTCAAACGCGTCTGGGACGTTGGGGTCGCAGGCATCCATCGCGTCCTATCGGAGCGTTCACTATTGCAACGTGCTCGAGTCGCTATTGTCGTAGCGGGCATGGAAGGTGCGCTTCCATCAGTGGTAGGTGGTCTCGTGAGCGTCCCGGTAATTGCGGTACCCACGAGTGTTGGTTATGGAGCGTCTTTTGGTGGCGTCGCCGCTCTGCTTGGCATGCTCAATTCGTGTGCTTCCAACGTAACGGTGGTGAATATAGATAATGGATTCGGTGCGGGCTTCGTTTCGAGTCTGATCAATCGAAAGTGGGAGGCGCAGGAATAGTCCAATGTCCAACGCCTGATGTCCAACGTCTCGCGGGCAAATCTAAACATTGGACGTTGGACAAGCTTAATCCTGCTACGGATTTATGAGGTTGTTGAGCTTCTCCGCCCATTCCTGATCCAGGCTTTGCAGTATGTTGTATTGTTCCCACGCGCCATCGCGATTGCCCATTTTGAGGTAGGATTTGCCAAGGTTGTAATAAGCCCTTCCAAAGTCCGGCTTTAGACGAATCGCTTGTTTAAAGGCTTCCAACGCTTCCGACAAGCGACCCAACTCCAGGTAAGCTTCGCCCAGATTGTTCGGCGGATTTTGGTCACCCGGTTTCAGCGCTGAGAGTTGCTTAAATATCTCGATAGCCTCGGGATATTTTCTCGACTTTAAATATCTCGAACCCAATCGTTCATAGGCGGTCGCATAGTCCGGACGCAAGCGAATCGCCTGCTTATATGCTTGAATCTCGTCATCAGCGCGTCCCCAGTCGCGGTAAGCTAACCCCAGAGCGTAATAGGCGTCTGCAGCATTATAGGGATCCAGACGAATTGCTTGCCGGTAATTATCAACAGCCTCTCGATATAGTTTCAGGTAGTAGTTTGCCAAACCAATATTGAAGTAAGACTCCGCGGATGGTCTAAGACTGACAGCCTTTTTAGATGCTTCAATAGCCTCGCTATGACGGCCCAGTTTCTCTCTGCAGAATCCAGTTTGGGCCCAGGCCTCAGCGTAGTTGCTGTCCGAATCCACTGCCTTTTCAAAGTAAGGCAGGGCTTTTTCGCAATCGTCCTTCGACAGAAAGCTGAGCCCGTCGCGAAAAAACTGCACAGCCTTTGCTCGTTTGTTTCTGCCACTAGTTGCGACCAGGTCTGACAAGGACAGCAGTGTTCCGCTTTGCAGCTGTGAAATTCGTTCCGAAGGAATTGCGAAGTTAACACTCTGGCCGCCGGTTATCTGAAGTGTTGCCAGGCCAATCACCTGTCCCTTCATGTTAACCACCGGACTGCCGCTGGAGCCTGGCGAAATAGGAGCAGTAATCTGAATTATTCTTCCGAATGTCGGGATATCACGCACCGCAGACACAATGCCGTTGGTTACGCTTCCTTCGAGGCCAAAAGGATTTCCGATCACTACTACGCTTTCACCTTCCTGTGGCGAAGTTCTGTCAAGCAAGAGAGGTCGGACTTGATTAGCAGGTGCATCAACTCTGAGCAGGGCAAGGTCGCCCTCTGCATCAACAGCGAGAACGCCCTTAACCGGATAAACGCTGCCGTTATAAGAGTGGACCTCAGCGCGGTATGCGTTCTCAATGACGTGGCGGTTGGTTACGACGCGATCGGAATCAATAAAGAAACCGCTACCGCGCGAAAGTTTCTCGCCGCGCGCGTCAAACGTTTCGATGGCGACCGCAGATGGCTTAATGCGGCGAACAAGTTCGGGAAGCAGGTCCTGAGCAGTCGGTTGGGGTACTGCGCAGACCAAAAAGAGCCAAAGGAGTTTCATTGAATAAGCCGGCTTATCAAAAACACAAACCACCATTTAGTGAGTAGCGACGGGCGAAATATATCTACAAACCCGCGAGGGCGAGTTTCTGAACGCGTGGCACTATATCGCTGAGTTTCACGTCCTCGCTCGTCTTTGTTGCACGCGCAAACAGTTCAAC
>JBHEMV010000065.1:0-429 GCA_046262375.1 Pyrinomonadaceae bacterium | reverse complement strand
CTTTAAATTTAACTCCCGCCCGCTCGTCGCGATCGTCGAGCAACGCGTCCAGACCCGCTCGCTGCAAATCTCTGTAGAGCTTTTCTCCAGTCTCACGCAGTAGATCATCCTTCATGTTTGTTACGGTAACGATGACATCAAAGGGCGCAATACTCTTTGGCCAGATGATTCCATCGGCGTCATGATTCTGCTCTATCGCGGCGGTGATAATACGCTCGACGCCGATGCCGTAGCTCCCCATCACAATCGGTACCTCTTTGCCATCCTGAGTCAGCACGGTCGCACCCATTGATTCGGAGTACTTCGTCCCGAGTTTAAAGATGTGCCCAATCTCCATAGCTTTGTAGAGTTGCAGAGTGCCTTGCTCGCAATTTGGGCATCCTTCGCCGGCAATGACGCTGCGCAAATCAGCCCATCGGTCCGGTTTGA
>JBHEMV010000064.1:0-18999 GCA_046262375.1 Pyrinomonadaceae bacterium | reverse complement strand
ATCGTATTGTCGCGGGTCGATTTGGATAGCTCGGCGCAGATGTTGTGCGGTCTCGGCGAGACGCCCGCGCTCGCCCAGCCGCAGCAGAAAGCGACCAAGTTGATAGTGTGCTGTAAAGTTATTGTCGTCGAGTTTCAGCGCAACTCGCTCTGTGCTGATCGCATCCTCAAGTTGCCCGAGTTTCCAGAGTGCGGAACCAAGATTAGCTTGGTAGGTAGAATTATCGGGCTTGAGGGCGACGGCGTGACGAAGATCTTTCGCTGCCTCAGGATAGCGACCGAGGAACAGCCGCGCAACACCACGCAGGTTAAGCGCCGGAGCGTCGTTCGGATTGGCAATTAGTTTCTCGTTGGCCTCGGACTCTACACGCTCCGCACGCGCTTCAATCGTGCTAAAACGTTCGACATGAGAACGCGTCGGAGCAGAGCTGGGAGATGATGCCTGCCCGAGCGCAGGTGCGATGCCAATGAGACTGGTTGCTAACAGAACAAGCGGCCGGAAAAACATAAAAACTGCTCAGCAGCGAGAGGAGACGCAGGCGATTTTAGCAGACGGCGCAGACTCTAGCGAGCGCTTGGCAAAAAACTTGGAGCGAAGGCGCGCGAGCGGCCGCTCCTGCAGCTCAGTTAGAGACCGGGGGCGCGAGTGCGCCCATTAGCCGAGTTAGAACAAGATCTTCGCGCGGTACTGAACTACCCGCCCGGGGTAAGCACCATCAAAAACACCAAATCCGGTAGGACGGCCTCTGTCGAATCCTACATTTGACATGTCATTATTCGGGACCGTCAAATTTGTATGGTTCCAGACGTTGAAGAACTCGATACCCAGCTGGAACTTAAAACCCTCGGTTAAGCGTGTATTCTTGAACAGCGACAAGTCGGTGTTCCAGATGGAAGGACCTCTAAACGTGTTTCGCCCCAGGCTGCCAAAGCTTACAGCCTGTCCCGCAGCATTTGTCACTGTGGTTATACCGGTCGTCGTCGAGAAAGCGGCCGGATTCAGGAAACGACCAAAGGGAACGTTCGCAAAAGGATCACCGACAAGCGAAGGACGAACCAATGGGCAATTACACACTACGCTAAACGGGAATCCGGACCGTGCACTTTGAATGACATTCAACTGCCACCCACCGAGCACCTTGTCAACTGCTCCGTTCCGATTGAAGTATCTCTGTCCCTTGCCGAATGGCAGATCGATTATTGCGTCAGCCGAAAGCAGGTGACGAATATCCAGCACCGAGTTGCTTCGGTCGAAGTTCAAATCAAACGGATGGACTGGGCCTTGTCTCCCCTGATTCCTACTATCGCCAAGTCCACTGAACACGCCCGTCGCATTGTCGATGGTATGACTCCAGGTGTAAGAGACTTGTCCCTGCAGGTTACGAGAAAGGCGCTTTACCAACTGCGTCTGCAAACTGTCATACGAAGACTCGGCGGCATTTGAGTAGAGCAGAACACTGCCGATGAGCGCACCCGCACTATTCCTTGCAATACCCTGGCCGCCTGATCCCTGTTGAAATGTGGCAAGGAGGTTCTTCGATCTATTACCAACATACCCGACATCGAGCGACCAATCTTTAGCCAGTTGATACTGCATGCTCAACTGGAACTGATGGGTAAGGCCGTTTTTTTGTTTTCGATCGACAGTAAATAGGTTCGTACCTGCGGGCACGTTCGCCGGATCAAGTGGAGTTGGAGTCGGAGGCCCACTAGCGAGCGTCCAGTTGTCGAAGACTATATTCGTGCTGGGCGGGTTACGAACTCCCGCAGGATAGTCAACGCCATCGAGCGAATAGTTGATGCCATAACCGCCCCGCAGGACTAGAGTCTTTTCCGTGTTGAGTGAATAGGCGAAGCCGATACGCGGCCCGAAGTTGTTTTTGTCAAGGGCAACGATTCTGTCCCCGCTGCCGCCCGCCGTAATCACGCGGCGGTCCTCGGGAAAATAGTACCCGATACGGCCATCTTTCTCTGTCGGAGCATTCGGTCCCGGCAAAACATCGTAGCGCAGGCCGAGGTTCAAGGTCAGCCGTTCATTAACTTTCCAATCGTCCTGGACGAAAAGGCCATACTCCTGCATGCGCAGATGGAAAGGGCCGCCAAACGTTCTGCTTCGCTGCGCGAAACCCGTGATGCCGAGCAGAGAATTTGCGAGAGCATTGCCGGTGCCGTTAAAGTCCCCGAATCCGACTGCCCCTTTCTCAAATCCCGCGCAGCCACCGCAGATCGTTTCGAGTGAACGTTGGCGCAATTCACCACCGAATTTCACCACGTGATTACCTTTGACGATTGTCACATTGTCGGCAAAGTAAGGATTCTTGCTCTTTGCCTGGAAGAGTCCGCCGTCGCCCAAAAACTCTACGAACCCTGTGCCCACCCATCCAATTCCCGGTCCGCCTGTTGTTTCTGGTCCCCCAAGATTCACGTTGGGGATGCCGAGATCCTTGGCCCAGTTCTCGCTGACACCGCACGCGCCGAGGACGCCACAATTGAAAATAGCAATATTGATCTTTGTGTAGCCGAAGCGGAACTCGTTCAGTATCGTCGGACTAAACGTATGAGTATCGGTGACGACAATCTGGCGCGTGTCACCATGTTCCTCTCCTGCACCGAATCCAGCCGTGGGTAGACCTGGAGGCCCAGTTAGAGAGATAGGAAAGAAGTTGTCGCGCAGGTTCACTAACCGCTGATCGTTAAAGCGCGCGCTAAGGGAATTCGATGCACTCAGCCGATGATCAATCTTGATCCCGAAATTGTTGATTCTCTCCTGAACGTTACGACTTGAGGCGTAATTATTATTAAACTGTCCGGGGTTGAAGATATTGGCTGTTGGTGCCGGGAATAGCTTCAGAATCTTCTGCGCGATCGGGTCAATCCTGCCGGGCGGAATTATGTTGCCGGGAAATGGTAAGCCTGTGTTGGGGTCTGTTATTGTCGGATAGTCAGAAAAATTTCCGTCACGTGCTCTGAGCGGCGGGACGGTTGAAGTGAACGGGAACGGGAGATGGTTCCGTTGTCCAAGGAAGTCAAAGAAGAAGAATGTGCGGTTCTTGACGATTGGTCCGCCGACTGTCGCTCCAAATTCATGTACTTGTTGAACTGCCTTATCGGGAATAAAAGCATCCCCCCTCGAGAGGGCAATCGCTCTATCGCGCTTGAGCATGGGATGGAAAGCATTGAGGGCTGAGTTCTGCCCGTAATAGTAACCTGATCCGTGGAACGCGTTCGTGCCGGATTTTGTCGTGGTATTAATCACAGCGCCAGCCGCACGGCCAACTTCCGCGGGGGGAATGCTAGTTGTAACCTTGAATTCGGCAATGGCGTCTGGATTTGGAAACACCCCGATAGTGCCAAACTGCGGTTCGTTATTATCAACGCCATCGAGCGCGAAATTGTTATTTGTCGGTCGCTGACCATTGACAGTCAAGGCACCCCCACCTGACCGCGCAAAGCGAGAGGTTGGTGTATCGCCTTGCGGATGGGTGCTTCCAGGACCGCCGCCGCCGGCGCGCGGATCGCCGTTGTTAAATTGACGCGAATCCGGTCCGGCGCCCCCTACGCCCGCATTGGCAGCTCGCGCAACTCCAGGAGTAAGTGTCGCAAGCTGCGTAAAATTTCGCCCGGATAACGGCAACTCCGTAACCTCGCGTCCCGATACCACGGTACCTCTGTCGCTCGTTTCGCTTTCAACTAAAGAAGGCGCTGCTGTGATAGTGACTTCTGCGCCCACGCCGCCTGTTTGCAAGGTTATGTCAAGAGCTATGGTCTGTGACGTCTGGACCGTGACATTCTCCTGGACCGCCTTTTGTAAGTTCATGTTTGCTGGCGCAACAACCTCCACTGTGTAGATACCCGGTTCAAGCAGTGGCACATCGTATGAGCCATCATCACCAGTACTCGCTGTACGCGTGGCGCCGGTTCCCGCATTGGTGATTGTCACTTGAGCGTTCTGAACGACAGCTCCGCTTTGATCCCTCACCGTTCCTTTGACTTCACCTTTGCTTGATTGCGCAAAGGCGGGAATCA
Organism: Pyrinomonadaceae bacterium; assembly: GCA_046262375.1. Lineage (GTDB taxonomy): Bacteria > Acidobacteriota > Blastocatellia > Pyrinomonadales > Pyrinomonadaceae > PSRF01. The sequence goes on along the minus strand of JBHEMV010000064.1, from coordinate 14,974 downwards.
CTAGAACAGATAGAACAAGAGCGAGAGCACCGCCAGTGCTTACCAGGCGTGCAATAATCGAATGGGTACTCATGGATTGGTCCTCGTGTGCCGTCAAGAAGGTGAAGGAGCCCTCATACCCGTGCCCAGGCAAAAGTGGCTCTACTTTTATGAGTCAGCTGAAGGCGGCCAAAGCTTAATGCCGTGCCGTGGCCAGTGTAATTGCACTTTCCCGAAATGATCGTTGCTTGAAGGTTTTAGAATCGAGTTGATCAATAGTCACTTCGACAGTTTGTTGTCTAAACGAACGAAGTATTTAATACAGTTCAGAAGGGCTGTCAACATTTTATTGTTGCCTGGTAGAAAAAGCTCAGCGCTGAAACCGCGTTGTTGCCGTAAGGTAATCTGGGGTCTCAAGTCCTCGAGTGAAACTAGGCTGCAAGGTTAGTTTCCAAGCTCCTTTTAAGTCTAGTTGCGTTTGGTGGCTTCAGACAATATTCTAGCGACTCAAAGGAGTTCTCGCTCAATTCCGGTTAGCTGATCATGATGAGCAAGTTATCAGTTTGTCTGGCAAGTCTTTGTTTTTCTTTGACGCTAAGCCTGCCTAGCGTAAGCGGTCAGGCAGAACGTCTGCCTTCCTCTGAGGGACAGACTGCTCAAACCGTAGAAGACGCCCGGGGTCTACTGGAAGCGGGTAAGATAGACGCCGCAATCGAGACTCTTACGAATGCCGCCAAAACGAAGCCGGCCAAACCAGAGATCGATTATCTTCTTGGTCTCGCGTATCACCGGAAACGCGATTACGTTCGCGCGGTCGAGCATTTGTCCGCCACCGTTAAGGCAATGCCCGAAACTGGCCGCGGGTATCGCCAGGCCACTCAATTACTCGGCCTTTCTCACTATCTGCTAGGTCATTACAGGGAAGCGATTCCTTACCTTGAGCAGACGAGTCAGTTAGTCCCTGAGAGCTTGGAAACAAGCTATGCCTTAGGCGCCTGTTACATCCAGACGCGCAATCCTGATAAGTCGCGTGAAGCGTTTGCGCGGATGTTTAAGCTGCCGCAGTCTTCCGCCGCGGCATATGTAATCAATGCACAGATGATGGTACGCCAGCAGTTCGAAGAGTTAGCGGAGCAAGAGCTAAAGAGGGCGCTCGAGCTCGATGCGAAGCTGCCACAGGCTAACTTTCTGCTTGGCGAGATGGCAATTTACCACGCTGAGATTGATCGCGGCATCGCCCTGTTGCAAAAAGAGATTGAAATCAATCCCGCATTTGCTCTGGCTTATTACCGGTTGGGCGAGGCATACACAAGGCAGCTCAAATGGGATGAGGCGATCGCGCCTTTGCAAAAATCAATCTGGCTCAATCCTTATTTCAGCGGCAACTACATTGTTTTGGGAAAGGTCTATCTGAAGAAAGGGGAGCTCGAAAATGCGGAGAGCATGTTGAGGCGAGCAACTCAGATGGATCCAAACAACTTCTCTGCTCATCATTTGCTTGCTCAAGTTCTGCAGCGCGGTAATAAGCAGGAAGAGGCGAAGCGAGAGTTTGAGACGGCAGAGAGACTGCGGACCAAGGCCGACGAGGAACGCTAAAGGATCTGGAAGCAGCTCCTCTCACTCCACATTCAACCTAGCAACCCCCATCTTTGCATATGTTCAGAGCGATTAAGCAAAAACACTATATTAATGCCCTGTTTTTCGTCTCTCTACTACTCCTGACGGTTTGGACGCCTTTCGTTTCTCCTGTGCTCGGTAAGATAAGTGCAAGCGGGGCGGCTGGGCAAACTAATGACGTCCCAAACGAATTTCCGGTGACTTTTACAGATATTGCCGGCGCGGCAGGCCTGTCGGCTCCAACCATCTATGGTGGAATCGATCGAAAGCGCTACATCATTGAAACCAATGGTTGCGGCGTTGCTTTCTTCGATTATGACAATGACGGCTGGATGGATGTTTTAATCTTGAGCGGGACTCGTCTTGAAGCTTTTCCCGACGGAGGGAAACCAACTAACAGGTTGTATCGCAACAACCGCAACGGCACATTTACCGAGGTCACCGACCGGGCAGGTCTAAGGCGCAGCGGCTGGTCGTCGTCTGTTTGTGTTGGCGATTATGACAACGATGGATTTGACGATCTGTTCATAACGTTTTGGGGTCAGAACGTTCTTTACCGCAACAACGGCAATGGCACGTTCACCGACCTCACGAAGAAAGCGGGCCTGTCAACCAATCAAACACGTTGGGGATCGGGCTGCACCTTTGTTGACTACGACCGCGACGGAAAACTCGACCTGTTCGTGGCCAATTATCTGAAATTCGATATTGCCAGTACACCCGAGCCGGGTAAAGGCGCGAACTGTACCTGGAAGGGGGTGGCGGTTAACTGTGGCCCGAAGGGCTTGCCGACCGATACCAATCTTCTTTACCACAACAACGGCGGCGGAACTTTTACCGCCGTCTCAGAGAGTTCCGGCATCGCCAAGGTCCAGGAGCGTTATTCGATGACGGCAACCACGACAGACTTCAATAATGATGGGTGGCCGGACATTTACGTAGCCTGCGATTCGACGGCAAGCACACTTTACCGTAACAACCGCGATGGTACGTTCACGGATGTGGCGGTGGAAGCGGGTTGCGCTTACAACGAAGACGGGCAGGCACAGGCAGGTATGGGAGTGGCAACGGGCGATTACAATGGCGACGGCCTGATTGATATTTTCAAGACCCACTTCTCCGACGATCTACCTGCTCTATACAAAAACAGTGGACGCGAGTTTTTTGAGGATGCATCGAGGGCCGCGGGTTTCGACCATACGCGCTACGTCGAATGGGGCACCGGTCTTGCCGATTTTGACAACGATGGCTGGCCCGACATCCTGATCGCTACCGGCAATGTGTATCCGGAGGTTGAGAAGATCTTCAAAGAGTATCCGCACCGCGGCCCGCGCCTGCTCTATCAGAATCTCCGTAATGGCCGGTTCAAAGAAGTAACAGCCGACGTGGGATCCGGCATTCAGTCTCCGAAATCAAGTCGTGGCTGCGCTTTTGGAGATTTTGACAACGACGGTGACATCGATGTGCTAGTGATGAACATGAATGAGCCGCCGCTATTATTGCGCAATGAGTATGTCAGCGAACGCAGTCATGGGCCCAATAATTGGCTCAAGCTGAAACTCGTGGGCACGAAGTCAAACCGCAGCGCCATCGGAGCTCGCGTGCTCTTGCGGGCCGGCCCTCGGTTGCAAGCGCAAGAGGTCACTAGTCAATCCAGTTACTACTCGCACAACGATCAGCGTCTTCACTTCGGTTTAGGAAAGGACGCAAAGGCCGATGTGATAGAGATTCGTTGGCCCAGCGGCCAGACTGAAACACTCAAGAACATCGCGGCGAATCAGATCCTGACAATAAAAGAGGGAACCGGAGTTAGGAGATAGCGCAGGTGAAACTAACTGCAAGCGGTGAGCGGCCTTGCACAAAGAGTCGTCTAACGAGTTCGTGAAGCGCACGCTTAACTACAGCTCCGCGGCTGTGCCGCCGCGCAGTGCGGTAAGGCTCCGCCTTACCGGCGGGCTATATATTTCTTCGTGAGGCTATGCCTCATCAATCACGCGAGGAGGCGTAGCCTCTCAAATCATTAAAAGCTGCTGCGGTAAGGCGGAGCCTTACCGCACTGTGCGGCGGCAAAGCCGCTGACGCTGGTTCCGCCACCTCGTTTCGCTAACTGCTTCCGCTACTTTTTCTGCAAAGCCACGGTGAGCGGTGAACAGTTTAGGATCGATACTCTGCGGCTCACTGCTCACTGCTCACTGCTCACAGGGCGACACATGAACGACAAACTGCCGGCGCTTACTGCGAAGATTTAGCTCGACGAGGATTAAGTTCTTTGGCCTTTTGATACGCGGCCCGTGCTGCTTCTGTTTGACCTTTCTGTTGCAGAGCCATGGCGAGATTGTAGTAAGCCTGCGCGTTTGTGGGATCGAACTGGACGGCTGCCTGGAATCTCTCGACGGCTTCGTCGAGATTGCCTTCTTTCAAGTGGGCCAAACCAGTATTCGTGGCGAAAACTGCCGCCTGCTGGTTTGACTTGATCATATTAAGTCGCGCGGCCTCTTGAAACTCCACACGAGCGGCTTGAATGTCGCCTGTCTCCCTTAGGGCGTTTCCGAGCGTGTTGTGGATCTCGGCCGCGTTGGGCGCAAACTTGAGCGCCTCGCGAAAAGCCGCTATGGCGCCATTCACGTTACCCTTCTGTTGTAAGACTGTGCCCAGAGCATAGTGAGCTTGGGCATAATCTTTCTTCACCGCGATCGCCGCCCGGAATGCCACCGCAGCGTCGTCAAAGCTGGATTGTTGCAAAAGAATAACCCCCAGGGCGTAATGCGCCTCCTGTAATGAGGGGTTAAGGGTTGTGGCTTTTCGCAACTCCACAATAGCGTCGTTGAGGGCATCTTTTTGCTTTAGGGCGAGACCCAAATTGTAGTGCGCTTCGGCGTCATCGGGCACAAGCGTGATCAGCTTTTGATACTGCGTCACCGCTGCCGCGTAGTCTCCCTTCTGAATCAAGGTCATGCCGAGGTTATGGTTGGCCACCAGGTTATTCGGATCAAGTCTGAGCACAGTATCAAACTCCACAATCGCTGCTTCCGGATCGCGCTTCTGCACCAGCGCCAGGCCGAGGTCATTATGCACCTGGACAAAATCAGGTTTGAGCTTGACTACGGCGCGAAATGCTTCGATGGCAGCGTCGAGGTCCTCATTCTGTTGCAAGGCGAGGCCCATCGCGTGACGTGGTTCGATTGCATCCGGAGCAAGTTTGATAGCTGTACCCAACTCACTGATCGCACCTTCCAGGTTGCCGCTCTTTTGCAGCGCTCGTCCGAGATAGTAGTGAGCGTTTGTGTGGTTGGGCATGAGCTTCGCTGCCGTTGTTAAGGCAGCGATTGCACCGTTGACATCATTTGAAAACCAACGAGCGGCGCCCAGGTAGTACTGTGCTTCAGCAAGATCCGGTTTAAGCCTAACGGCTGTTTCAAATTCCGAGATTGAATCCGGCAGCAGGCCTTTCACGCCAAGCGCGTACCCAAGGTAGGAGTGTGCTTCGGCGACATCCGGCTTGAGTTGAACAGCTTCCCGAAACTGAGCAATCGCCGAATCCAGATCTCCCTTCCGTTGATAGGCCCCACCAAGTAACAGCCGAGCGTCTACTTCACCAGGTTTAAGCATGATCGCCTGTTTGGACGCCACAATCGCCCCATCAAAATCGCCCGCTTGTTGTAGGACGGAGGCGAATCCCAGATGTGCTTCGTAAAGGCGCGGATTAATCTGAATAGCCTTGTGGAACGACTCTCCGGCCGCCTTGAGCTCGCCTTTTCTGGCAAGCGCGATGCCGAGCGCGTTATGCGCATCGGCGAACGTTGGCTTCAGTTTTGTTGCCAGCGACAACTCCGCAATGGCCTGATCCAGGTCCTGCTTTTCCAAAAGCTGCTTGCCAGTTTGATAATGCTGGTCAGCTCCACGCTTTGCGACGCCTCTTCGCTGCCCGGGCGCCAGAACAGGTGCCAGCAGAAGCAGAACGGCCACCACGAGACAGGCCGGAATTGGATTGGCAAGTCGGTACTTCATCAATGCCAGTTTATTTCTTGAACGATGTCGTTCGCACGACGCCAGCGCCTTCCTTCACAGTAACGAGTTGGTTTGCGGCTAAATCTCTGAGCGTGTCGATCTGACCGCTGGGCCAGCGAATCTCCATGCTCAAGACACTCTTGTTCTTACCTATTCCGAAATGAACGCGAAGATCATTTTGCGAATAATAGCTGCCGCCGCTGCGCACTTCATCAATCTGATTCCCGTCCGCGGTGGCGCACAGGATGCGCGTTCCGATACCGTCGCGATTTGATTTGACGCCAATAGTCTTGACCTTAATCCAATTGTTCTGATTAGTTGATTCGGCCCGGAGCAATTCCGGTGGCCCGTTTACTGAGTTGATCAGGATGTCCTGATCTCCGTCGTTATCATAGTCGCCGAAAGCGGCGCCGCGAGATGCGTTTGGCCGCATCACCGCCTCACCGACTCTGTCCGAAACGTCAGCAAAGTGGCCGTTCCGCAAATTTAGATAAAGCACCTTCTGCTGCGCGTAGCCAGCTTCAGTGATGAGTTTTTCCACTTCCGGGTAAACATGGCCATTGACGAGAAAGATGTCGGGCCAACCATCGTTGTCCACATCGATGAATCCACAGCCCCAACCGAGCCACCGGGTGTTCAAGCCAATACCTGCCTGATAGGTGACGTCATCAAAGGCCGCCTTACCTGTATTCCGATAGAGTGTCGAAGTATCACCGGAGAAGTTGGTCTTGAAGATATCGAGCCATCCATCACGATCATAGTCGCCGGCAGTAACCCCCATTCCTGCCTGGGGCTTGCCGTCGATACTGAAAGCGCAGCCCGCCTCAACCGCGATGTCTGTGAACGTACCATTCTTATTGTTGTGGTAAAGCGCGGCCGGAGCCGAATCGTTTGCTACGTAAATATCGGGCCAGCGATCGTTATCATAATCTGCCACCAGAACACCGAGGCCATAAGTGCCATTGGTTTTGGTAATTCCCGCCTTTTCTGAAACGTCCGCAAACGTGCCGTTTCCATTGTTGCGATAGAGGGCATTGACACCGCCCTTAAGCCCCGGGGGACCACACGCAACCATGACACCCTTGTAAAGACACGGACCTGTTTCAGGCAGCGGGGCTGTTTTCAGGTCGAGGTCAATGTAGCTGGCGACAAAAAGATCCAGCGATCCGTCCCGGTCGTAGTCAACGAAAGCACAGCCCGAACCCCAACGCGTGATGTTGTTGGCGACTCCAGCTTTCTCAGCTAACTCTGTGAAAGTACCTTTGCCGTTATTACGATAGAGCGCGTTCTTGCCATAGCTGCTGATGAGAAGATCGTCGTATCCGTTGTTGTCATAATCACCGACGCATACGCTTTGTCCCCACCCCGTGCGAACAAGGCCGGCTTTCTCAGTTACATCTGTAAACGTCCCATTGCCATTATTGCGGTAGAGTCGATTCGTCGCATTTAGATTCGGCGACAATCCATCCAGGCGCGTTCCGTTTACCAGAAAAACGTCCAGCCATCCATCATTGTCATAATCTATGAAGGCAGCACCGCTCCCTGTGGTCTCCAGGAGATATTTGTTTTTATGTTCGTCACCGTAGATGGTCGTGGCTATGAGGCCGGCCTGCTGGGCCACGTTGGCAAACTTCACGCCTGGGTCGCTCGTGATGGCCTGTGTAAAGCGTTGGCCCGAAACCTCGGCCATGCACAGAGACAAAAATCCGAGGAGCAGCAGGATCTGGCTCCGGTGCAGGCATAAACACCAGCGGAGGCGCGAGATCGGATTGATGGAAGCAGGCGTACTCATTGATGGATTAGGGGCGATCAGGTCACGGTCAGATCGCCGTCAGTTTATCACTTCAAACTTATAGAGAGCGCCGGATCGCCAGTCAAGCGAGTCATGTTGAAGTGCGTGCTGTTTCATTAGTCCCGAATCTAATCTTAACTCCCGATGGGGCCGAAGCAATTTCCATGTTGACGAACTCATTCAACTTCGGACGATGAAAGCGCTTATTCTCCAATCGCACAAGAAAGCAACTATTGACTTGAACTGCAAGCGTTCCTGACGGATTATGGCTTACCACTCTAGGAGGCGCTGGTGAAAGACCGCTGGATCCGCTACGGACTCTTCTGCTCGATTCTCGTTTTCGCCAGCCTTGCGGCGAATGCGCAAACTCCCTCAGACCGTACTCTGGTAACAAAGTTTGAACTCAAGAAAAGCGGACTCGAGCTAGAGCGACGGACCCAAATTGGCAGCTTCTTCAACGTAGTAGGCCACAAGTCAGCCGCGCTTGGCTACGAAAACCGCTCGCTCGAGGCCTGGGTCTATCCGCTGAAGATTCTCGACGACTTCGAGCTTTCATTTCGTATTGAGGGTTACACGCTCGAGTTTCGCGGCCCCGACATCGCGGTCCAGATCAACGCGCGTCCAGAAGCCACAACATTTACTTACTCACATGCCGCGTTCACTGTGCGGCAAATTATTTATGCGCCGGTCGATGAGCCGGGCATCATTATGCTGCTCGACGTGAAGACTGTCTTGCCTATGAGTGTGACGGCTTCATTTCGGCCGCGACTGAAACTCGCATGGCCTGCCGGGTTGATGACGGGCAATCTGGAGTGGGATGAGAAGCAGCATGTCTATTACATCACCGAAGAGTCGAAACGTTTCGTCGGTATGATCGGGTCGCCCGCAGCGCGCGACATATCGGTTATGCCTTACCAGGAGGAACCGCGAGATGTACCCGTTCGCTTGGCTATTGAACCTTCTGCTGAAGCACTTAAATCCCACTTCATTCCCATTATCATCACTGGAAGCGTGGAAGGGCGGGCCAAAGCAAAGGAGACTTATAATCGCCTGCTAAGTTCTGCCCAGGCACTCTATGAAAAAAATGTCTCTTACTACGAGCGGCTACAAAACGAGACGACCAGTATCAAAACTCCTGACGAACGTTTGAACAAGGCCTTCCAGTGGGCGAAGGTAGGTATCGACAAAGGAATTGCAACGAACCCGTACCTGGGCACCGGTTTAATTGCCGGGTTTCGCACTTCGGGCGATAGCGAACGACCGGGCTTTGCCTGGTTCTTTGGGCGCGACGCTCTGTGGACCTCGCTGGCCATCAACTCGTATGGCGACTTTGGCGTCACGAGAACAGCGCTGGAATTCCTGAAGAAGTTCCAGAGGGCGGATGGCAAGATCCCTCATGAGATCTCGCAGAGCGCGTCGCTGATTCCCTGGTTCACTGACTATGATTTTCCCTGGAACAGCGCCGATGCCACGCCACTCTACGTGATCGTCCATGGAGATTACTGGCGGACCAGCGGTGACAAGGATTTCCTCAGGACAAACTGGGATTCGATCGTTAAAGCTTATCGCTTCTCTGCTGCATCTGACACGGACGGCAATCAGCTGATCGAGAATTCAAAGGGCACAAAGTTTGGCCACGGGTGGGTTGAGGGCGGCGGACTTTATCCGCCACATGAAGAGATCTATATGCAAGGTCTCTGGATCGAGGCATCGCGCAGCCTGGCTGAGATGGCAGACGCACTCGGCGATAGTGAGCTGGCCGGGACAGCGCGCGCGAATGCTGAGCGAACACGCCTCGCGATGGAGCAAACCTACTGGCTCGCTGATCGCTCGTATTACGCCTTCGCAACCAAACGCCCTCCAGCCGAACCGCCCAAAGCCGATCCTGGTCCAAACCGCACGCTCCGCCAGGCCCGCATGGAAGAACTGAGCAAGGCCACAATCATCGATGAGGATACGGTCATGCCGGCTGTGCCTCTCTGGTGGCGCACAGCGTCGGATGATCGTGCGCAATCAGAGATAGATCACCTGGGCAGCGGACGGATGGCGACGGACTGGGGAACCAGGATCATTTCAGATGAGAGCAAACTTTACGATCCACTCTCCTATCACTATGGTTCTGTCTGGCCGCTCTTCACCGGCTGGACGAGTACGGCTGCCTACGCTTACGGCCGTTCGCAGGTGGGCTATCAGGCATTGATGGCCAATGCTCTGTTGACTTACACCTCCGCCCTTGGTTACGTAACCGAATTATTGTCTGGGGATTTCAATGCTCCCTTTGGGCGCTCCTCTCATCATCAGGTCTGGTCTGAGGCAATGGTCGTCACGCCAACCGTCCGGGGATTGTTGGGCATTGAGGTCACAGCGGCAGGCAAGGAGCTTCTCTTTGCGCCACAGTTGCCGGCTGATTGGGATCAAGTAGAAGTAAGGAATGTCGCCGTGGGCAATACCCGCTGTGATCTCACTCTCGTGCGTGGCGCAGGTCGAATGACGATTACGACAAAGCGTTCTGCTTCCAACGGATTGGCCGCTCCTGACAAATTGCGGTTCACATTCGCGCCTGCATTGCCGCTTGACGCGCGTCTGCGGGCCGTGGCAGTTCAGGGGCGCCAAGTAAAGTTTAAAACTTCGCAAAAAGGCGACGCGCAGAGTGCAGCGGTCAGCTTCGATGTGGACCAAAGTGCAGAAGTAGTTTTCACCTATGACGAAGGCACCGATGTTTACGTCGAGCAACAGATACCTCCTCCAGGAACTCGTAGCCAGGGTTTGCGAGTTCTGCGCTCGAGAGCAGATGGTACAGGGTTGCATCTCGTCCTTGAGGGCCTGGGCAGTCGTTCCTATTCGTTGCTGGTTCGCGGGCCGTATCAAATGGGTGAGACAGCGGGCGTCACAGTGAAACCGATTCTTGGCGCTAAACAGGAGCTAGTCGTGCAATTCGAAGGTCCCGCGGACACCTATGTCCGGCGGGAACTGACAATCCCGTTTCGGAAGCACGCGAAATCGCCGACTTAGACCGGGCCCCACCATGGTAAACATCCTCCTCGAACGTAACACAAACTTGCTGCTGAGTTTCTCTGATATCTTCAGAATTGAAGCTGTGAGAATGTTTCCTCGCAGGGTAGCAATCGAGCAAAATCAACCGCCGGCTTCCTTGCCAGGATTGATTGTGCTTTTTTACCGCAGGTCACTCGGGAAGCTTGGCAAGCCTGGTTTGCGGAGAAAACGCGCCCGTTCGACGAAACTGTTTGAGTGCCGCAAGCAAACGAGTAAAAGGAAATTTCAAAATGAAAAACTTCCATTTCATAATTATGATGTTTGCTGTGACTTTAGTTCTGACAGCTTGCCAAATGGGAAATAAGACGGCTACCAACGAACCGCCAAAACCCAGCACTGAAAATGAAACAACCGCCAACGGCTATAACAAAAAATGGTGGAAGGAAGCCGTCGTCTATCAAATTTATCCTCGCTCCTTCAAAGACTCCGATGGCGACGGCATCGGTGACTTGAAAGGTATTACTTCACAACTCGATTACATCAAGGGCTTAGGTGTGGACGTTATTTGGCTGAGTCCAATGTACGACTCACCGAATGCCGATAACGGTTACGACATCCGCGACTACCGAAAAATAATGACCGAGTTCGGGACCATGGCTGATTTCGACGAACTGCTGCGAGGCGTCAAACAGCGGAACATGAAGATGATTCTCGATCTGGTGGTAAACCATTCCAGTGACGAACATGTCTGGTTCGCAGAGAGTCGCAAATCAAAAGATAATCCGTACCGCGATTACTACATTTGGCGCCCCGCCAAAGACGGCAAAGAACCGAACAACTGGACCTCATTCTTTTCGGGTCCGGCTTGGAAGAAAGATCCCGCAACGGGCGAGTATTACCTTCATCTATTTGCCGAAAAACAACCTGATTTGAATTGGGACAATCCGAAGGTGCGCCACGAAGTCTACGACTTGATGAAGTTTTGGCTGGATAAAGGCGCAGACGGGTTTCGCATGGACGTTATTCCGTTCATCTCGAAGGACCAGAGTTTCCCGGATTTTCCAAAAGACTACGACGGCAACTACGGCAAGGTCTATGCTTCTGGTCCAAAAACGCACGATTACATTCAAGAAATGAATCGCGAAGTGTTGTCAAAATATGATGTGATGACGGTTGGCGAAGCCGCCGGCGTAACCCTCGATCAAACGCCTTTGCTCGTGGACGAGAGACGCAACGAATTGAACATGATCTTCCAGTTCGATGTCGTCAGCATTGATCGTAACGGTTGGAGATGGAAGCCATGGACCTGGCCCGCAGTGAAGGCCATCTACACGCGCTACGACAAAGCCCTTGATACCCACAGTTGGAATACGGTTTTTTTGTCCAACCACGATAACCCGCGCGTGGTTTCTCGGTACGGCGACGACTCGCCGCAGTATCGCGTGCCTTCGGCGAAAGCGCTGGCGACGATGTTGCTGACTTTGAAAGGTACGCCCTTCATATATCAAGGCGATGAATTGGGAATGACCAACTATCCTTTCACGAAAATTGAAGAATTCGATGACATTCAAGTGAAAAACGCTTATAAAGCAGAGGTTTTGACCAACCAAGCGAGCATAACCGATTACATCACTCACTTAAATAAAACCAGCCGCGACCATGCCCGCACGCCGATGCAGTGGGATGAATCGCCTAACGGTGGTTTCACTGCCGGCGCCAAAGCATGGCTAGCGGTGAATCCGAATTACAACGAGATCAACGCCAAGCAGGCTTTGGCCGATCCGAACTCGATTTATGGTTATTTCAAAAAGATAATCGAGTTCCGGAAAAGAACCCCTGCCTTGATTTACGGCGATTACCAGGACCTCGACCCGCAGAACCCTTCAATCTTTGCCTATACGCGCACGCTCGGATCGGACAAGTATTTGATAGTTCTCAATTTTTCAAAAAACGATGTCGCATACACGCTACCCGGAGGCTTGAAAGCAGGTCGCTTGGCGCTATCAAACTTAGACGGCAAAGAAGAGAATGTTACGGCCGTGAATTTAAAAGGCTGGGAAGCGCGAATTTATAAGCTATGAAGTTTGTGGTTGACGAGGAAGAGAGGCAGTTAACATCGCAACGAGGCCACCATTCAATACAGAACCGGGAGCAGTAGAGGCTGTGTGAAAACCCAAGAGGGCCTACGATAATTTGCAGGTCAGGAAGGTGTGGCTGCAAGTTAGCGGGGCTTGAGCCGTCCTTTTGGGGATCGCTGAGTTTTCACATAGGTTCAAACGCGCGCGGAGAAAATAGTGTTCGCCAATTACAAACCCAACGCGCGCTTCACTGAACTATTTCGGCGCTCTGAAAAGAATCCCATTCTAACAGCGTCGGATTGGCCCTACCCGGTCAACTCCGTATTCAATCCCGGCGCGATTCGGTTGCCCGATGGTCAGACTCTCTTGCTCGCGCGCGTCGAAGACCGCACAGGCATCTCGCATCTTACTGCCGCACGTAGTCATGATGGAGCGACAAATTGGCAGATCGATCCTCAGCCAACCCTCGCCCCTGACCCAAAGAATTATCCCGAGGAAGAATGGGGCGTGGAAGATGCCCGCATCGTTTACCTGGCAGAGCTTGAGCAGCACGCTGTTACCTACACCGCGTACTCGGCACGCGGTCCGTTGGTATCGCTAGCACTGACGCGTGACTTCGAGACCTTCGAACGCCTCGGCATGATCATGAAGCCGGAGGACAAGAACGCAGCCTTCTTTCCAAGGCGCATCGGCGAAAAATGGGCTCTTATCCACCGGCCCGTCACCCCCGGCTCAAGCGCGGACATCTATCTCTCGTTTTCAACTGATCTGCAACACTGGGGCGACCGGACGTTACTGCTGGAAGCACGGCGCGGCAACTGGTGGGATGCAAACAAAATCGGACTCTGCTCCCCACCCATCGAAACCAGTGAAGGCTGGCTGATCATCTATCACGGTGTGCGCGTCACCGGCGCTGGAGTCATCTATCGCGTGGGACTCGCACTGCTCGACCTGGAAGATCCGACGCGTGTCATTCGACGCGGCGACGAATGGATCATGAGCCCGCGCGAAGAATACGAGATCATCGGTGATGTCGGTTATGTCGTTTTTCCTTGCGGTCAGGTCCTAGATGAACCAACAGGCGAGATCCGTCTTTACTATGGCGCCGCCGATTCATCAATTGCTTTGGCACATGGCAACATCAATGAAGTGCTGGATTGGTTAATGAAGAAGTAAAGGGAAAAAGATGAAACCGCTCGACAGGTTAGCTTGCGAGATAGGCCTTATAATATACGCCTCGGCCTGTTCCAAGATGGCGGAACCACTGGTTTTCCTCACGGTGCTTTCCCAGGACTGCTGGAGCTGACGTAATCTACTACCACGCCGTTGATGAGCCTCTTGTTACCTTTGTGAGTAATTGTTCCTCCCGCTGGGGCCACCACGAGGACGGCTGCCGTGTTGGCAGCAAGCGGGAAACTCGATACGCCCTTAACGTTCTTTTTCAGGAAACCATCCGTTGCGGCGTCGTAGAGATCCCGAACCTCCGGGCCGACGTTGATCTGAACCTCCTTTGTAACGTCATATGGGTTGTAATAGAGACAGGTGGGATAAGCGCGATCGTGGAAAAAGTCAGTCGCCAGACAGTCGAGTTGCAAGATCATTTCAACATTAGTGTTCCTAACAATGCCACCGAAGAAGCCGACGTAGGAAGCGCCGTAAAGAGCCAGGTCAGTCGGGCCCCAGCCAAGCCGCATGGGATCGCCCGCAGCGTAAGGACTTCGACCTTTCCATTCTTTGCGAAGTCCCTCATAAGCGATCACGCCTCCATCGTGCTTCCAAAACGCGCTTGATTGATGATCATCCGGCAGCGCGTCCCGATAGAACAAGCGAGCGCTGTTGGCCGCATTTAGCATCCACTTCCCAATTGCCCGACTGTAACGATCATCATAACGAACCAGCGGCACCAGCGCGCCGGCGCTCGCAAACGTGTTCATGGCAAAGGCATAGCCGCCCCCATCCGTAATGCTGCCGACCAACCCATGACAGCTATAGCCACCCCAATCTGCGGCGATAGTGCCCCAGCCTGGTCTCGCTTTGCTTTCATCAAAACACCAGGTCAGCAACTTGTGGACATCATACTTACGCCCAAGTTCACCGTTCATCCGAGCCGCTAGATAAGCGCCGTAGGGCATGAGGACTTCGTAATGTGGATTCTCCTTTCGATTGTGAAGAAACTGCATTGACCAGTCGGCTGCTTGTAGATATTTCGCCGATCGCCACTTGACCCAGGCCATATACTGCAGCCACCCAATGCCGGCTGCCGCATCGGGTTCTTTCCATTTGCCGTTATCAACGGGCTTCATGCTACTGAAATCAAAAGCCGTGTGTTCGAAATCAACAGTTCCCTTCTTTCCGCCCATGTGATAGCAGGCGTCGTACCATCGGTCGGCAGTCGTCTTCATGATCGCTTCCATTTGGCCGGTCCTGGGATAACGATCTACCAGAGCGTAGAAGAGGATGTGTGGCCAAACCTCGTACCAAAAGCTTTGTCCGCTGTGGGTAGAGG
>JBHEMV010000063.1:18692-19230 GCA_046262375.1 Pyrinomonadaceae bacterium | reverse complement strand
GGTTATGAATTGCGTGCAACGGGTGCTAATCCAACCGCAGCAGAGTACGGAGGCATCTCGATTCGCAAACAAATTGTTATTGCCATGACGATTTCGGGAGCACTTGCTGGAATGGTCGGCATCAATGAAGTACTTGGCTACCGTTACCGCTACTATGATGGTTTTTCTGCAAACTACGGTTTTACCGGTATCGCCGTGGCCTTGCTGGGCCGTAACCATCCGGCAGGAGTCCTGCTGGCTGCACTACTGTTTGGCATGCTTATTCGCGGGGGAATTTTTGTTGATGCTTTCACTAACAATGTTACAAAGGATCTGGTGGATGTGCTTCAGGGAATAGTAATTCTATTTGTTGCCGCTGAGGCACTGTTGCGTGGTCCATTCGGCAGATTTGGTTTACTGAAACGCTCAAAGGTCTAAACCGATGGCAGAAATTTTCACTATAGCTCTTGTGTGGTCAACTGTGCGGTTGTCGACTCCTTTAATATTGGCCGCGCTGGGCGGACTTTTCTCCGAGCGCTCTGGTGTAATCAACATCGCC
>JBHEMV010000063.1:0-18682 GCA_046262375.1 Pyrinomonadaceae bacterium | reverse complement strand
GTTTCAGTTATCTCACTGCTGGCCTTGATCGTTGTTCTGGTTACCAGGTACGTTTTATATCACACGCCATTTGGTTTGCGTTTGCGCTCAGTGGGAGAGAATCCTGAGGCTGCGGACGCGGCGGGCGTTCGCGTGGATCGGATGAGATATGCGGGCGTGTTGTTGTCGGGAGCGTTGGCCGGAATTGGAGGAGCCTATTTATCTATTGGGCAGTCGTCATTGTTTACTCGAAATATGACTTCCGGCCGCGGCTTCATCGCGCTGGCAGCTTTAATCTTCGGTAAATGGCGACCGGTTCAGACGCTGCTTGCCTGTCTGTTATTTGGGTTTACCGAAGCTATCTCTATTCAAATGCAGGGCGTGGTCAAGCTACCATCTGGTGAAGACATTCCGGTACAGTTTATTCAAATGGTTCCCTACATCTTGACGATTGTTGTTCTAGCGGGATTTATCGGGTCATCGCGGCCGCCCCAGGCCCTTGGTATTCCCTACCAGAAGGAAAGATGAGCGGCGCATCAGGCAGGCAGGAGCACGAGGCAGAACCAGGAGGTAGGAGCACGGCGGCAACCAATCACAACCATGGCTGAAGGACCTGCCACATCGAATCTATATTCGCGCGCTGAGAATGCGGCGCGCACCATTCGCGCTCGCATGACTGAGGACGCGCTCATCGCGATTGTGCTGGGCAGTGGACTCGGGGGCTTTGCCGACGAGTTTGAAGAATCCATTTCGATACCATACGCGCAAATCCCGGGCTTTAAATCTTCAACGGCGCAAGGCCATGTCGGCAGTTTGGTTGTTGGCAAGGTTGAGCGGGTTCCTGTTATCGCCATGCAGGGGCGAATGCACTTTTACGAGGGCTATTCACTGGAGGAAGTTACTTTTCCTATTAGAACTTTCAAGCTGCTTGGAGTTAACACGCTAATACTCACTAACGCAGCGGGCGGTATCGATGTGCAGTTAAGCCAGGGAGCGCTGATGGTCATAAGCGATCATTTAAACCTGATGGGAGTCAATCCCTTGCGAGGTCCTAACGACGAACGTTTTGGGCCGCGCTTTCCAGACATGTCGGAAGTTTATTCTCGCGAGTTGCAGGAACTGGTTATCGAAGAAGCTCGGCAGCTTGGGGTGACTCTGCGCCGGGGTATTTATGCTGGCCTGGCGGGACCAAGCTACGAAACGCCGGCGGAGATCCACATGCTTCGCGCCTTTGGCGCCGATGCGGTCGGCATGAGTACGGTGCCTGAAGCTATTGTTGCTCGACAGATGGGCATGAAGGTTTTAGGCATCTCGTGTATCACAAACATGGCTGCCGGCATTAGTGAGAATCCCATAAGCCATGAAGAAGTGATGGAAACAGGGGAGCGAGTTCGAGAGACACTTACTAAGCTACTTCGCCGGCTTATCGCGAGCATGTCGGTTTAATTAGATTATTTTGCGTTTAGAATGCGGACTTGTCCGCCCGATCGTCGGGCGGACAAGCCGGCGTCTAAACGGTTTTCAAATGCGACCCGGAATCATCTTGTGAGTCTAATAATCGGCATCTCCGGCGGGACAGGATCCGGCAAGACCACCGTCGCCAACCGCATCCTGGAAACAGTTGAGGCGAGTGAGGTCGTCTTTATTCAGCAGGATTCCTATTATCGTAACCTCAAGGATCTGCCGCTCGACTACCGCCAGGTCGCTAACTTTGATCATCCCGATGCGCTCGATAACGACCTCCTCGTCAACCACGTGCGAAAGCTAAAAGCAGGCGAGCCAATTGAGCTGCCTATTTACGACTTCAGGACACACACTCGCCTAAATGAAACGCGCTTAGTTGAGCCCAAGCCGATTGTTATCGTGGAAGGCATACTCATTTTTGCCGACCCACGTCTGCTCGAACAAATGGATGTTAAAGTTTTTGTTGATACTCCTGACGACATTCGTTTCATTCGTCGTCTGCGCCGTGACATTGCCGAGAGAGGCCGCACCGTAGAATCCGTAATTGAACAATACGTAGCGACTGTGCGGCCAATGCACATGCAATTTGTTGAACCATCAAAGCGTCATGCTGATGTAATTATTCCGGAAGGTGGTCATAATCTGGTGAGCATCGATCTGATTAGCGGGAAGATTCGTGAGAGGTTAGCAGGCGCTCTAACCTCGGTTGGAGGCCAGTCTTGAGCGAAGAGAGTTTGCAGGAGCTTATAGAAACGGCGAAGTCCGCGCGGTTGCGTTCTATTGCGCCATTCTCAAATTTCCTTGTCGGCGCCGCAGTAAAGACTGAGGGCGGGAAAGTCTATACAGGCTGCAACGTCGAAAGTGCCAGTTATGGACTGACGGTGTGCGCCGAGCGCGTCGCCATCTGGAAGGCTTTGTCTGAGGGCGAAAGAAAATTCACAGAACTCGCCATCATTGCCGACACAGGAGCGTTGACACCTCCCTGCGGCACTTGCCGGCAAATCATCTGGGAGTTTTGCAAGAGCGCCACAATTGTGCTCGCGAATCTGCGTGGTGAAAGTGAAATTGTTTCAATACGGGAACTTTTGCCGCGAGCTTTTGACGCCCGTTTCCTTAGTGGCGCCGCCAAAGAGTCTTCTTAGTGTTCAGGGTCACTAATTCAACCTGTCGCAGCAACGCCCAACCATTTGCCTTTAACGTTATGCCAAAAAAAATATTTATTCAAATATTTATTATTGCCACGCTTGTCATCGGGATTCTTGCCTCCGTGTTACCGGCAGTTGCGCAACGAACCACACGAGGGAAGGGAGCGCGCATGAAGCGAGTTGATCTTCTCGTGCTGAATGGCACGCTCGTGACCATGGACAAAGATCAACGCGTCATCCAGGACGCGGGCATTGCGGTAGCAAACGGACGTATTGTGGCCGTCGGTACTCGTCGAGAGATCGTGGCGAGTTACAGGGCGGCTCGAACAGTCGACGCGAGCGGAAAAATCGTCATTCCGGGGCTAATCAACGCGCACACGCACATTCCCATGACCTTATTTAGAGGCCTGGCCGATGATCTGGACCTGCAGGATTGGCTCACGAAATACATCTTCCCCGCAGAAGCGAAAAACGTTTCCGAAGAATTTGTGCGTGCCGGAACGCGACTAGGCCTGGCCGAAATGATTCGCGGCGGGACTACGACCTACTGCGATATGTATTACTTTGAGGATGCGATTGCCGATGAAACTGCTAAGGCAGGTGTCCGAGGAGTGTTGGGCGAGACTGTAATAGATTTTCCGGTTGCGGATAACAAGACCAATGCAGAGGCCATGGCCTATGTCGAGAAATTTGTTCAAAAGTGGAAGGGCCATGAGTTAATTATTCCCGCCATTGCGCCGCATGCTCCATACACTGTTTCCGAAGAACATCTCAAAGCCGTGAGGGCTTTCTCCGATCGAACAGGTGCGCCGATTGTGACGCACATCTCAGAGACGAAGAGGGAAGTTGATGACAGTCTCAAGGCCAAGGGTGCCAGTCCGGTCGATTACCTCGCGCGTATTGGATTTCTAAGCGATCGCGTAATCGCCGCGCACCTGGTTTGGCCACAAGAGGGTGAGATCGAAATTTTGAAGCGATCCGGTGTGGGTGTAGTTCACAATCCTCAGTCGAATATGAAACTCGCGTCGGGAGTCGCGCCTGTCCCAAAGATGATCGAAGAGGGTTTAAGAATTGGTTTGGGCACAGACGGGGCCGCGTCGAATAACGACTTGAGTATGTGGGAAGAAATGGACACTGTTGCCAAGCTCCATAAGGTGTTCAGTGGCGATCCCAAGGTTATTTCGGCCAAAGAAGCGTTCGAATTGGCCACCATTCGCGGCGCCCACGCCCTCCACCTCGAGAATGAGATTGGATCAATAGAGAAGGGAAAGCGAGCTGATCTGGTCCTGGTCCAGCGCGATTCACTCAATCAGATACCGCTCTATAACATTTATTCTGACCTCGTTTATGCGACCAAAGCCAATGATGTCCAAACAGTAATTATCAACGGTAGAATTGTGATGCGCGACCGACGATTGCTGACACTCGATGAGGCCGCTATCAAAAAGAGTGCGAGTGTTTTTCGCGATCAAGTGAGCAAAAGCCTGAGTGGCCTCGGAGGAGAAACCAAGTAGTAGGCAATTCGGAGCAAACCGGTAGTAGTGCAGTTTGCCGTCGTGGTGTCATTAGCACCGTCGCTTTACCGCGGTGAATTCATAGTGCTTTGTCTGTCGATTGTGATCTCACGAGTGCCGCGCGGCTCGGCCGCCTGATGTGCGGAATGGCTATGCCTTTCCGGTCGCACTCTTTTGATTCTGGGAGGCTGTGCCTCCGATCCGTTGTTCTAGGCGTAGCCTCTCACTTTCCCAGCCTGCGGAAAGGCAGAGCCTTTCCGCACATCAGACGGCATAGCCGAAACGTCAGAAAACACCGATCTACACTGGGGCGCCGGAAACCGTTATGGTTTCCCTTTTGAATCCACCACTCACTCCTGGCTAAAGCCATGGTGCTAATGAGAAAGACGGACAAAAAGCGAACTGTGCATTAGTGTGGCCAACCCGTACCCTTCAGCGGTTTTTACTTCCGATTCACCCGTCTAACCCACCACACAATTTGTTAGGGAGAATAGGCTTATCCTATTGAATTCAGCGTCTTACCAATGTTGACTAAAAAGTAAGGATTAGTTAAACTGCTCGCGGTACTGATAAGGATCCTAATGAAGATATCTGCACAAGAAGAATACGGATTGCGCTGCCTCTTACAGCTTGCGCGTGCGGATTCGCAGGGTGAATCTTTGAGCCTTGCACAGATTGCCCGGCTGGAAGGTATCTCGGTAGCTAATGCGGGCAAGCTGATGTGGATTCTTAATAAGGCCGGATTCGTACAGTCGCAACGCGGCACAAAAGGTGGCTATCGACTATCGCGGCCCGCCTCCAACATTCGTCTAAATGAAGTCATAAGTGTGTTGGATGATCAGCGCGTAGAGACCCACTGCAAGAGTTATGCGGGCATTCTGGATTCTTGCGTGCATACCGGTGATTGCGGAATCAGGCCCGTGATAGTGGAGCTGCATCAGATTGTTGACAACGCATTATCTGAGATTACGTTGTCTCAATTGCTGGGCACAGAAGCGAACGTTGACGCCGTACTACATAAAATTCAAGGCGCAAGGCACAGATTGGATCCAGGCCGGGTACAAGCATAATCGAGTTGAAGGGCTCTGGTTGATAACAGATGAGCGCAGCAGAACTTCTAGCTAAACAAGAATACAAGTACGGGTTCGTCACCGACATCGAGTCTGACGTTATTCCCCGCGGGTTGTCGGAAGACACTATTAGGCTGATTGTTAAGATCAAGAATGAGCCTGAGTGGATGTTGGAATTTCGTCTGAAGGCTTACCGGCATTGGCTCACGATGACGGAGCCGAAACATTGGCCAAACATTTCATACCCTGAAATTAACTATCAGGACGTCATTTACTACAGCGCTCCGAAACAGAAGGCGACAAAGGCCAGCCTCGACGAGGTAGATCCGGAGCTGCTGCGCACGTTTGAGAAGCTTGGCATTCCCTTGACTGAGCAGAAGCAACTTGCCGGCGTAGCAGTTGATGCGGTGTTCGATTCGGTGTCCGTTGCAACCACTTATAAAGAAAAACTTAAAAAGCACGGAGTTATTTTCTGTTCGTTTACGGAAGCCATTCGAGACTATCCCGACTTGATACAAAAGTATCTAGGGTCGGTTGTTCCGACAAACGACAATTTCTTCGCGGCGCTCAACAGTGCTGTCTTTTCGGATGGTTCGTTCTGTTTTATTCCCCGGGGCGTTCGCTGTCCCATGGAACTTTCGACCTACTTCAGGATTAATAATTCCGAGTCCGGACAGTTTGAAAGGACCTTGATAGTAGCCGAGGAAGGCGCATACGTTTCTTACCTGGAGGGCTGCACTGCTCCGAAATTTGATAAGAACCAATTGCACGCGGCGGTGGTTGAGTTGGTGGCGCTCGATGATGCGCAGATCAAGTATTCCACAGTGCAAAACTGGTATGCGGGCGACGAAGAAGGTGTGGGTGGCATTTACAATTTTGTCACTAAGCGCGGCAAATGCGCTGGTCGCAATTCGAAAATTTCATGGACCCAGGTTGAAACCGGTTCCGCCATTACCTGGAAATACCCGTCGTGCATATTACAGGGCGACAATTCGATAGGTGAGTTTTATTCAGTCGCATTAACCAATCATGCACAACAGGCAGACACCGGCACGAAGATGATCCATTTGGGTAAGAACACTCGTTCGACCATCATTTCGAAGGGCATTGCGGCCGGCAAGTCCAATAATAGCTATCGCGGTCTTGTTAAAGTGATGCCCAAAGCGGATAACTCGCGGAACTATACGCAGTGTGACTCGATGTTGATCGGTTCAAACAGTGGCGCGAATACGTTCCCTTATATTGAAGTGATGAACAACACCTCGAGCGTGGAGCATGAGGCGTCAACTTCGAAAATAAGCGAAGAGCAGCTGTTCTATCTGCAGCAGCGCGGCATTTCGCAGGAAGATGCTGTATCACTGATCATCAACGGGTTTTGTAAGGATGTCTTTCTGCAGTTGCCTATGGAGTTTGCTGTCGAGGCTCAACGCCTCCTGGGAATGAAGCTCGAGGGCAGCGTAGGTTAAAACCGGTGACAGGTGACGAGTTACAGGTGACAAGCATAGGATTGAAACCTCTTGTCGCCTGTCACAATTCACGTGTCACTTTTTGTTGAGGAGTAATCATAGTGCTGGAGATCAAAAACTTATATGCCGGCATCGACGGTAATGAGATCCTTAAAGGGATCAATCTCACCGTCAAGAAGGGCGAGATCCACGCCATCATGGGCCCAAATGGGTCGGGAAAATCCACGTTGGCCAAGGTTTTGGCTGGACACCCGGCGTACGAGGTTACGAAGGGTGAGGTCACCTATGAAGGGAAGAATCTCCTCGAGATGGCGCCCGACGCGCGCGCGCGCGAAGGCGTCTTCATGGCTTTCCAATACCCGATCGAAGTTCCCGGCGTATCCAACGCTCAATTTCTGCGACTTGCTTACAACGAAAAGCGCAAACATCTGGGTGAAGAAGAGCTCGACCCGCTGGAGTTTAAAGATCTCCTGAAGGAACGAGCCAGGGTGGTCGAAATGGACGCCAGCTTTATGACCCGTTCTGTCAACGAAGGTTTCTCGGGTGGCGAAAAGAAACGCAACGAGATTCTGCAAATGGCAGTTCTGGAACCAAAGCTCGCGATTCTGGATGAAACTGATTCTGGTCTGGATATAGATGCGTTGAGAATTGTCGCCGGCGGTGTCAACCAACTGCACAATGCAGAAAACGCCGTCATTCTCGTGACGCATTATCAGCGCCTGCTCAATTACATCGTGCCGCATTACGTACACGTTTTGGCGAACGGACGTATTGCTAAAGAGGGTGGCAAAGAGTTGGCGCTCGAACTCGAACAGAAGGGCTACGACTGGCTCAAGACCGGTTCGGAAAGCACCGGTGTGGGCGCGCAGGCGACCTAAAAGCTTGCTGGCAAACCGAAGAACATGATTGCAGAAATTAAAAAGGTCGAGAACTCCTACGAGGAAGCTTTCCGAATCCTGCAGGAGGCTGAAGCGGAATCCCATGTATCGTGGCTCGTGCACCTGCGTGAGAACGCTATGGAGAGGTTCGCAGAGTTGGGCTTTCCCTCGGTGAAAGATGAAGAGTGGAAGTACACCAACGTGGCGCCCATCGCACGTATTGACTTCAAACCTTTTATCCCGGCTGGGGCACGGGGCAGAGGATCGGACGCGAAAGAGTTAGCAAGCTTCGGTTGCGCAGAGGCTGAAAATAGCCAGTTGATTTTTGTTAACGGCATGTGGCGTGATGATCTCTCCTCGCTAACGGCCCTTTCGGAGGGCGTGGTCGCCATCGATCTATCGCAAGCCATAGCTGATGATCGTTATAAAGAACTCGTTCGGCAACATCTGGCGCGCGACGCCGACTACATTGCCAATGGTTTTACTGCTCTAAACAGCGCGTTCATTACCCATGGCGCTTTTGTTTACATACCAAAGGGCGTCACGGCTAATCAGCCAATACATCTGCTTTTCATCTCCGACGGCTCAGCGATGGTAAGCTTTCCGCGAGTGCTGGTAGTTGCGGAAGAGAACAGCAGCGCCACAGTGATTGAGAGCTATGTAAGCACTAAGGACGTGCAGTATTTCACGAATGCAGTCGTTGAAGTTGTACTGAAAGCCGGGGCTCGCGTCGAACATTATAAAGTGCAGCGTGAAAGCGTCGAGGCTTTTCACGTTGCCACTACGGTGGCTGACCTGGGCTCGAACGCGAGTTATGACGCAACGACGATTACCTTTGGAGCAGCGCTCTCAAGACACGACATCAACGTGACTCTGGATCATGAGGGTGCGGAATGTTGGGTTGATGGTCTGTACCTTGTCACCACGAACCAACATGCTGACACACATTCTGTAATCGATCACAGAAAGCCACACTGCACGAGTCATCAGCTCTACAAGGGGATTCTTGATGGAAAGTCGCGAGCGGTTTTCAACGGCAAAGTCTTTGTTCGGCACGATGCGCAAAAGACCGACGCAATGCAGACGAACAAGAATTTGTTGCTATCCAATGAGGCGCGGGTAGATACAAAGCCCCAACTTGAGATTCTGGCCGATGATGTTAAGTGCGCCCACGGCGCCGCAGTTGGCCAAATTGATGAAGATGAGCTGTTTTATCTCGCGACCCGAGGAATTCACCACGACCTGGCGCGCAATCTTTTGACTTACGGGTTTGCGGAAGAAGTGATTGGGAAGATTAAGGTTGACTCGATCAGAACCCAGCTTGACGAAGCGGTCTTGCATCGCCTTAATGCTCGACTCGAAGCGTGAGATTATGAGTAGCACTGAAAGGCTATTAGCTACTGACTCCACCGTGCCGACGGCTGCTCCGGAAGGTTGGGACGTGGAGCGCATCCGGGAAGATTTTCCTGTTCTGCGCCAGGTAGTAAACGGTAAAGCGCTTGTTTATTTAGACAACGCGGCCTCATCTCAAGTACCGCAGGTTGTAATTGACCGGGGCAGCATTTATCTCGAAGACGAACATTCCAATATCCATCGCGGCGTT
This sequence comes from Pyrinomonadaceae bacterium, assembly GCA_046262375.1. Lineage (GTDB taxonomy): Bacteria > Acidobacteriota > Blastocatellia > Pyrinomonadales > Pyrinomonadaceae > PSRF01. Next base: position 9,563 of record JBHEMV010000063.1, on the reverse strand, counting down.
CATTACTTAAGCCAGAAAGCCACCACTGCTTACGAAGGCGCCCGCGAGAAGGTGAAGCGTTTCATCAACGCGCGAGAGGCGAAGGAATGCATCTTTGTCAGGGGCGCCACAGAAGGCATAAATCTCGTCATGCATGGCTATGGACGTAAGTTTGTGGGCGCAGGAGACGAGATAATTATTTCTGCAATGGAGCATCACGCGAATATTGTTCCATGGCAGATGCTCTGCGAGGAGAAAGGCGCAATTCTGCGCGTCATTCCGATGAATGACGCGGGCGAGTTACTGCTTGATGAATACGATGCGCTGTTGAACGAACGAACAAAATTCGTCGCGTTTACGCACGTATCGAATGCGCTGGGGACCATCAATCCGGTGAAGAAAATGATCGATCAGGCGCATAAGTACGGCGTCCCTGTTCTAATCGATGGTGCGCAAAGCGCTCCCCACATGCAGGTGGATGTGCAGGATCTCGACTGCGATTTTTATGCGTTCTCAGGACACAAGATGTTTGCGCCCACGGGTAGCGGTATAGTTTTTGGCAAGACCGAGCTGCTGGCGAAAATGAATCCGTTCCAGGGCGGCGGCGATATGATCAAGAGCGTAACGTTCGAGAAAACGACATATGCAGACCTGCCGAATAAGTTTGAAGCGGGAACGCCGGCAATTGCTTCACAAATCGGTCTGGGCGCCGCCATTGATTATTTGAACTCTATTGATCGAAAGAAAGCTGCGAAGCATGAACACGAATTGCTGCGTTATGCCACTGAACGGCTGACAGAAATCGAAGGTGTCCGGATTGTCGGGACGGCACGCGAGAAAACCAGCGTGCTCTCGTTCGTTATAGATGACATTCATCCGCATGACATTGGCACCATTCTCGATCAGGAGGGGATTGCCGTTCGCGCCGGCCATCACTGCGCCCAGCCGGTCATGCGGCGTTTTAATATCCCAGCAACTGCCCGTGCGTCATTTGCTTTCTATAACACGAAGGATGAGGTCGATGTGCTGGCGCGCACAATCGAAAGGGTGGTTGAGATTTTTTCCTAGTAAATCGTAAATGGTAAATAGTAAATAGAAAACGCGCCTCTTCATTTACGGTTTACTATTCACTATTTACCATTCACTATTCACCGCTTTTCATATGTCTGAACTCAGCGAGCTATACCAACAGGTCATTCTGGATCACAATAAGAAGCCACGGAATTTTCGCAAGCTGGAAACTGCAAACCACTCTGCCGAGGGGTTCAACCCACTGTGTGGCGACCAACTAACCGTATATCTGAATCTGGAAGATGACTCTGTGAAGGAAATTAGTTTCGAGGGTTCCGGTTGCGCCATCTCCAAAGCTGCCGCCAGCATGATGACGCAGGCGGTTAAGGGAAAGAGCAAGCAGCAAGCGGAGCAGCTCTTCAGCGAGTTTCATGGAATGGTGACTGGCGATATGGATGACGACGATACCGATGAGGACACGGATGAAGATAAGGAGGCGGGTCGCCTCGGCAACCTCAGAGTTTTCGCGGGCGTACGCGAATTCCCGGTACGAGTAAAATGCGCCACACTCGCCTGGCATACGATGCATGCCGCACTTAACAATCAGGAAACCATCTCGACTGAATGACAAATCAACCGTTCAGGTTTTAGGAAGACGGCCATCCAGGCCGTCTTCCTATTTTCATTGGTAAAACGATTCGTTGACACTTAGGAAAAACACGGTCGACCGAAAGGTTTCTAAAGACGCTCAACCTTGACCGTGGTATGTTACAGATGCCACCCAAAATCTCAGCCGCTCTCGCTAAGGAACTTCAAGAGCGTTTTCTGCAACGGCAACCCCAGATCGTTACGTTGACGCGCTCGTTGGTAGAAGCGGAGTCTCCTTCCGGTGATCTGGCGGGTAGCCGTGCTGTTGTGGATCTGCTGGCCAAAGCGGCGGAAACTGCTCGTTGCGTGAACTCGATCGATCGCGTTGATGTTCCGGATTTTGGCCAGCACCTGGTTATTCGCGCTTTCCAGGAGAAAGCCGCCGCCGGAAACATCCTTCTCGTAGGGCACACAGACACGGTCCATTCACGTGGGTCGGTTTCTGAACGTCCATGGCGGCCGGAAGGGGAGCGGATCTATGGCCCGGGAATATTCGATATGAAAGCCAACTGTGCACTGGCAGTTGCGCTGCTGCACGCCTGCGACGACTTTAATATAGTTCCAAATTGCGGTCTCACGTTGGCATTGACTTGCGATGAAGAGGTTGGCAGCAGCTCGGGATGGCCTCTGCTTAGAAGTATTGCCGAGAACGAAGACGTGAAGAACGCCCTGGTACTCGAGCCGCCAGCTTCGGGTGGCCGAGTTAAGACGGGCCGTAAGGGCACCGGCATTTTCAAGATGCAAGTCGAAGGCCGCGCAGCGCATGCGGGCCTTGAGCCGGAAAAAGGTGTTAGCGCGATTCTGGAAATGGCAAAACAAATTGAGCGCCTCCATGCATTGAATATTTCCGGAAGCGGGATAACTGTAAACGTTGGGGTAGTCCACGGTGGGACGAGGTCAAATGTGGTGGCCGCGGAGGCCATTGCCGAGATAGACGTGCGCTTTTGCACGGCGGCTGAGGCCAAAATAGTCGAAGCGAGTCTGCTAAATGCGAAGCCTTTTGATGAACGGGTATGTGTAAAAGTCACAGGCGGCATAAATCGTCCACCCCTGGAACGAACTGAAAAAGTGGTTGAGATTTATGAGCTTGCTCGAACTATCGCTGCATTGTTCGACTGTGAGCTTGGCGAGACTCAAGTCGGAGGAGCATCCGATGGAAACTTTCTTGCAGCTATGGGGATTCCTGTTCTGGATGGACTGGGAATTGATGGCGCCGGCGCGCACGCGGCCGACGAACACATCATCGTTGATGACATCCCCAAACGGGGCCCGCTGCTCGTCGGACTGATCGCGACGCTATGAATCTGTAGGGGCAGGGACCAGCCCGCTCTGGCCATTAATGAAACTTGCTACCTGGAACGTGAATTCGATCATCGCTCGGTTACCTCACGTGATCCGCTGGCTTGAGGCCGTCCAGCCTGATGTTCTATGCGTCCAGGAGACCAAGTGCACCGATGACAAATTTCCCTTTGATGAGTTTTCAAAAATCGGTTATTGCCCGAGCGTCTTTGGCCAGCAGACCTATAACGGCGTAGCCATTATCGCGCGCCAGGAATGCGCCGACGTTCAACGAGGCTATTACCAGGATGAGGAAGGAGCGCACGCACGTCTGCTGGCCGCAACCATTGCGGGCGTCCGCATTGTGAACGTCTACATTCCCAACGGCCAGTCGGTTGGCTCAGAAAAATTTGAGTTTAAGCTGGGCTGGATGAAACGCTTGCGCGACTTCTTCAATAATCACTACCCAACGAATGCGCCGGTTATCCTGTGTGGCGATTTCAATGTTGCCCCTGAAGATCGGGATGTTCATAACCCGAGGCTTTGGCAGGAACGGATCATGTGCAGTCAGGCCGAACGTTCTGCGCTGGAGGAGATAAAGAAATGGGGGTTCACAGATTGCTTCCGGCTACATCATGAAGAGGAAGGGAAGTACTCCTGGTGGGATTATCGTGCCGGAGCCTTTCGCCGCAACATGGGCTTGCGCATCGACCACATATGGGTAACCGAACCGCTGGTCACTCGCAGCAATGATGCGTGGATCGACATCGAACCACGGACTTGGGAACGACCATCGGATCACGCGCCGGTTGTCGCCGAGTTCAACCAGGATTCGCGCGCTCAGAAAGTTCTGGGCGGCGGGCAGAAAATGCGTCCCGCCGCCGAGAGCATGCTTTTTTCCAGACGTTATTACGGAGCAACTGGCGTAGGACTCGGGGGATAGCCGGGAATCATGGCGACCCCAAAAGCGAAATTCAAAACAAGGGAGATGATAAGCAACAGTGTCCAGATCATCATGACCGTCTTGATGTCCAGCCGGGTCGCATTCATCCAGCCCCAGATGAAGGTGTAAAGGCCGCAGATTATACCCAGAATTCCCTTCAGCGCGCCTTCATTTTGGAATAATTTGATCAGGACGATGATAAAGCAGATCAAAGATCCAAGTCCTACGCAAAGCGCAACTATTCCGATCAATCCTCCAGCCATTCTATTTGTCCTCCAGTTATTTGGTTAGTCGAGCATGCCAACGATTACCCTCGGATAAGCTGAACGAACGCTGGAAAGAACAGCAGTCGCGCCAGCCAGTACAGAATCAGACCAGCAAGAATGATGACGGTGAGCTTCGTTTGACGTTCCAGCGCTTCGACTTTATTGATTACCGGCTGGATCATTGATCTGGGCAGCAACGCAGCAATGACGAGACTCGTGATAAGTAGCAAAAAAAACGGTGCGAACGCATGAAATCGGATTGACGCTCGCAATTCCCCACGCACAAGAAGCATCATCGCCCGGCTCAAGCCGCAACCGGGACAGGGAATGCCGGTCGCGTGCAGAATAGGGCACTGCCACGCCGGCAGGCTCAGTGAGCTTAAACAAATCTGAACGCCCACGACGCCCGTAAACAGAGTTGAGAATCTTCGATCCCTCAAAACTGACGAGACGAGAGGAAATGCAGTTTGCAGCAGCATTGCGCGCGGCATTCTATAGCAGGTTGGGTAGAATGACTAACTTTTCTTTTTCGTCAGGGCACTGATACAGTTTAGATCCAAGCAGCTTGCGAAGGAAGCCCCGGCCTAAAGGCTGAATGCTGAACTTCTGCTCACACTCAGGCAGTTCTGAGTACAAGCTTTACCTTCTCTGGGGAGCCGGCAGCCTGAAGGCTGGACTCTGAACTTCCGACATCAAACTTCACCAACTACCGCTTGGCCCCGCCGCTGTCTGCAAAAAAATCTAGTTTGACGTCAATTCTGCAGTTTTCTCCGTGATGTCCTTCTGCGCCCATTCATTATCCCGGCTGGCTTCTCCCGCCTTCGCTCGTTTGGCCGCTTTCATTTTTTGCACCAGATCCATGTGAGTAGAGAAATACGAGAGGCTCTTACCCACGAGCTCTTGAACTGAGTTAAAGCCCTTGTCCATCATGAACTTTTCGAGTCCTTCTTTTAATTCGCCGATCATCTTCACGCCGTGTAGCATAACTCCTGTGCAAAGTTGGACGGTGGAAGCGCCCAGTAGCATGAATTCAAGGGCGTCGTGGGAGTTTTCGATCCCGCCAATGCCACTGATGGAAACGTCCTGGGGTAGCCCCAGCGCGAGTTGGCTCACCATGCGTAGCGCAATAGGACGAACAGCCTGAGAAGAATAACCGCCGGGGACGGTATGTCCCTCGACCGTAGGCATGGGACGCAGTGTATTGAGGTCGACCCCGATCACAGAAAGAATCGTATTGATCGCGGAGATACCGACTGCTCCGCCCCGCACTGCAGCGAGCGACGGCTCCTTAATATTGGTGATGTTGGGAGTCATCTTGGCCCACACGGGAATGTTTGAAACTTCCGCCACCCAACCTGTGACTTCCTCGGTGAGATCGGGGTGCTCGCCCATTTCAGAACCCATCTTGCGCTCGGTCATGCCATGGGGGCAGGAAAAGTTCAGCTCGAAGGCATCAACGCCGGTGTCCTGGACCATGCGAGTGAGTTCCTGCCAGCGGCTCTTCTCAAACTCCTCCATGATGGAAGCGATCACAATGTGATTTGGGTAATCTTTCTTGATTTGCCGAAACTCATCGAGCCATACATCGATTGGCCGATCTGAAATCAACTCAATGTTTTCAAACCCGATAACTTCGCCTGAAGTTCTTGATCGCAGCTTGCCATAACGCGGTACGACATTGACGACTTTGGCCGACTCGAGACTAATAGTCTTCGCCACAGCGCCGCCCCAGCCGGCATCAAACGACTTGGCGATAACTCGAGCATTCGTTCCCGGCGGGCCAGAGCCCAGCAGAAACGGGTTGGGGAAGGTCATTCCGTTAACGACAATCGATAAATCCATGGGGTCAACTCCTAAATTTGACTATGGTTCAAAGTTCAATGTCCACCGGCATTCAAGTAGTTCAGAGTTCAACCTTCAGGCTGTCCGCTGGCACACATGGCAAGCTAAAGCTTGAACTCTGAACCACTTGAATGTCGTTGGACGTTGGACATTGGACATGGACCATCACGTTGCACTTTGGACGGTCTTTAGTCGGCCACCAGCGCGCCGTAAGTGTCCGGGCGGCGGTCTCGGAAAAATTGCCACGTGTTGCGTACTTCGCGAATTTTGTCGAGATCAAGATCCGCAACTACAAGTGCATCCTGATCACGCGGTGCTTCAGCGATGAATTGGCCGCGCGGATCGCAGAAATAACTTTGGCCGTAAAACTCGCCAATGTCCCAGGGTTGCTCGTGACCGACGCGATTGATAGCGCCAATGAAATATCCGTTTGCCACCGCATGAGCCGGTTGTTCTATCCTCCACAGATACTCCGAAAGACCAGCAACCGTAGCCGATGGGTTGAAAACTATTTCCGCTCCATTTAAACCAAGGGCGCGCGCTCCTTCGGGAAAATGCCGGTCGTAACAGATATAGACGCCAATGCGGGCAAACGCGGTATCAAATGCCGGATAGCCAAGGTTCCCGGGGCGGAAGTAAAACTTCTCCCAGAATCCCGGGTTAACATGAGGAATGTGGTTCTTCCGATACTTGCCGAGATACTTGCCATCAGCATCGATTACCGCGGCAGTGTTGTAGTAAATCCCGGTTATCTCTTCTTCATAAATCGGCACCACAATAACCATGCCGTGGGCTTTAGCGACTTCCTGCATCAGTCGTACAGTTGGCCCATCGGGGATCTTTTCAACCGCGTCGTACCATCGCGTTTGTTGTTCCGCACAAAAGTAAGGAGTAGTAAACACTTCCTGCATGCAGAGGATCTGGACGCCCTGCTCGGCTGCCTGCTCGATAAAGCCCAAATGCTTTTCGATGTTGAGCCGCTTAATGTCTTCAATAGGCAGATCGGTAGGTGCGGCATTCGTGCATTGTATGAGTCCGCATTTAACTATACGTGGCATAAAAACTCCTTGGTCCAGAGTCCAATGTCCAATGTCTACCGAGGTCCAAAGGCTAAGGGCTTTTATTTCGGCCAACTGAGGCGTTGGAGGTTGGACCTTGAACTTCAGACCTCATCAGAGCGTAATAGACAGCAAAGCCGAGCGCGAAGGTTACGAACCAGGCATAAGTATACAGCGTGTCGAAGAAATCAGGATGTGCAACCTGCCCTCCAGGCGTGGTTGCGGCGCGCAGGAAGCCAGGTACCACGGGTGTAATGGCGACTACGAGCGTTATTATCGCCCGGACATTGAATCCGTTTGAGTAAGTATAAGGGCCGTCGGTTTCAAATAGACCTGCGAGGTTCAGTCGCTGTTTCCTTAACACCCAGTAATCACAAATCAGAATGCCGGCAATCGCCCCCATCAGACCTGAGTAACCGATCAGCCACGTAAAAATGTACGCGCCCATCGTGCCCATCAGTTTCCACGGCATCATGACGACACCAATGACGGCGGTAATTAGTCCGCCTGTAACATATGAGACTCGTTTCGGATTCAGGTTCGAAAAATCGTTTGAGGGTGATACCACGTTTGCCGCCATGTTAGTGGTTAACTGGGCAGCAAAAATTACGGCGGTGGCAAAGAGAATGATCACCACGCTGTTGAAGCGGGCCATCAGGTCAACGGGATTCGGAATCGCTTCGCCATAGATCAACAGCGTTGCGCTGGTTACAGCGACGCCGATAAAGGCGAAGGCAGTCATGGTCAAAGGTAGACCAAGCGCCTGGCCGAGCATTTGAGATTTCTGCGAACGAGCGTAGCGCGTGAAGTCGGGTATGTTTAGACTAAGCGTGGCCCAATAACCAACTGAGGCTGTCAACGCTCCAGGAAAGATATGCCGGAAGTTGTTGTGCTGTTTTTGCAGGGCCGCGGACGCGGTCAGTATATGGCCCAATCCGCCGGCGCGCGATGATGCCCAGACGAGAAGAATCAATCCACCTGCAAGCAATAAAGGCGCCGACCACGTCTCGAGATGTTTAATTCCCTCGATGCCTTTGAGAATAATGAAAACCTGAATACCCCAGAAAAGAAAGAAAGCAATCCAGGTGTGTAACGGAACACTCAGGATAGTCGCATCGCCCAGCAAATGCGCCCACCCCGGGGACATAACGCTGAAAAGCGCATCGATTGCCGTTCCTCCGATCCACGTCTGAATTCCAAACCAACCGCACGCCACGATCGCTCTTAGCAGGGCCGGAATGTTTGCGCCCCTCGTCCCGAAGGCTGCTCGGCAGAGAATGGGGAAGGAAACTCCATACTTCGTGCCGGCGTGCGCATTGAGAATCATGGGGATGAGCACAATCGTGTTGCCCAGCAGGATCGTGATCATCGCCTGCCACCAATTCATTCCCGCTTCGATAAAGCCCCCCGCGAGAGTGTAAGTGGTTATGACCACGCTCATGCCAATCCAAAGTGCGGCGATGTTCCAGGTTGACCAGGTGCGCTCTTTAATTGTGGTGGGAGCGAGGTCCCTGTTCCAGAGCGGACTGCCGGAAACATCTTTGCGCAACTCTTCAAAGTCGCGCTGAGTGATTGCAATATCTGAAGCGGTCGATGTGGTTGGCATTTACCGATGTTTGTTACGGAACGCAGTCAGACTTTCCGTCAGTTCCGCACTGGAAAAGATGGGGGATCAGAGTCATCGTCAACTGCCTGGTGTTGTTCCAGACTTTGGTTTGACCGTACTTGTTCTGAGTCCAGCCGAGTCGTTGCTTTTCTCGCCAAACTCCTTCAAGTGCGGCTTCTTCGCCAGTACCAAGAAGATGATATGACTCGTGGAGAAGGATTACCGCCCTTTCATTATCGTCAACCGCAACCTGGAAAAACTCGGGATAGAGCGTCAGCACTTCGAACGGAAAATTTGTGGCGGCGTAGGCGTCGTGATGGCCAACATAACCATTCCACCAGTTATCCGTGGCTCGAAACTTGGCGAGGCGATTGAGTAGGAACACCTGTTTATCAAAACCCTTCTGTTCTAACACCGCAATCGCACTGCTGACTACCTCACGCTGCTGCAAGCCGAGATCCTCGGAAGTCAAAAGAAGAGACAGGTAAAAACAAAACAAAAGCACGATCGTCGTTCCCGATATCCAAATCAGCCGCCGGCCGATTCCGCGCTTCTCTGCTTTATTTTCGACTGGTTCATCGGCGGCGCTGGCGGAGCCGCCGGTGGAGCCATTACCCAGCAACGATGCGCCACAACGTCTGCACGCATCGTCAGTATTGGTATTGACCAATCCGCAAACCGGGCACTTAGTCCTCTCCATCCCGACCCGTACCTTGCTCGACTGCTTTGCCGCGTAGTCTTCTGAAGGGTTTCACACACGGCGCATAGTAAGTCAACGGCCGAGAGGGCGACAAGTGTTATTGAAGTTAGCCGTTTTACTCTTGGCGCTTCTCGTATACCTCCCGAAAAGCCTCAAGCAAAGGTAATTCGATGGCGTCGCGGGGCCGGCCAGCAGAGCGTTTACTAGCAATAATGTCTCGAATGTTCAGGAC
>JBHEMV010000062.1:0-19541 GCA_046262375.1 Pyrinomonadaceae bacterium | reverse complement strand
GTCATAGACCTCCGCTGTGGCCAGGTCGCTAGAGCCATTGTTCCCGCCTGCGACCAGGACATTGCCATTGAGCAGCGCTGTGGCCGAAAGTCCGGCTCGTGCTGTGGAGAGGACGGTGCCCGGAAAAACTAATCCGGTCGATGGATCATAGATATCGACTGACGCAAGCGCGGTGATTCCGTTAGAACCGCCCACGATAAGGACGCGGCCGTCCGAGAGGCGCGCTGCTGCGTGATTTTTTCTTGCAGAGGAAAGCACCCCGGCGGAACTGAATCCATTCGTGGCCGGGTCAAAGGTTTCCAGGGTCGAGCTGGCGCTGAGAGAATTCCCGCCTCCTGTAATAAGCACCCGTCCATCTTTGAGAAGGGTCGCGGTGTGGCCCGAACGTGCCTCTGCCATGGTGCCGACAATCGACCAGGAGTTCGTCGTATAATCGTAGATCTCAGCGCTACTGCTCACCCCTCCATCCGTCGTCGTGCCGCCCGTCACCAGCACGCGCCCGTCTCGCAACACTGTCGAGGCATGGCGGCTGCGCGCATGATGCATCGGCGCTGCTGCTGAAAAGCCACCGCCGGTGTCGTACAGCTCCGCGCCCGACAATGGGCCAAGAGCACCATCCCCGCCGGTAACCAGCACGCGCCCGCTCGGAAGTAACGCGGCGGCCGCCCCGGTGCGGGCTTCCATCATGCTACCGGTCGGCTCCCACGCGCCGCTTCCTTGCGCTGCGACCGGTTGCGCCAAGAGTCCGAGATAGAGGATGGGAGCGACAATCCAGACCGTGTACTTAAGCGCACGTCTTATCTTCCCGTATCGGAGGTTGCCAGATGTGTGTTTAACCGCGGCGGATTTCTGTTTGTCGCTTGGCGGGTTCGAGCGAGAAGTGGTGCGCAACATGGGCTAGCTCCTCAGGAAAGTTGAGCCGGCGCCGCATCTGCGCTAAGATACATGTTGCAGGCGATGTATCTTCCGCGCGCCGAATTGCGGCGGAGGTTATATGGTCAAGAAGCCCCGCCATCACGTGCATGTGATGGCGGGGCTCACTCGTTTAATCAGTTCGGATCAAACAACAAGCAAAAATTCCTCCCGGGCGCTCCGAACTGCTTCGCACCGAAAGCGCAGCACGATTGCTTTTTAGCAGAAAGCAGATTACTGGATAGAGATAGGGAGAGGGCATGACGTTCACTCTTTTTAAAGACTGCGCGCTCGCAGTCTAGAAATTAACCTTTCGGCCTCAAAAACAACCTGTGTATGATTTTGTATTTAAACCACAATCATTCTGTAACAATGGCAAGGGATGGGCCACGCTCTGCGCCGTCATAGGGAAAGGTTCGTCAGACCCGTGACTTGCCCGAGTGCTCCACTATGCTGTGGATGGTCCAACATGACTCGCAGAGCGGACCTTTTTTTAAGGGGAGGCAGCATACGTTAAACTACCTATCAACGTAGCATATTCGTGCCAACTCGGATTGAAGACACAAAAGTTATAACTGGCAAGAAGGCGCTTATAAAAAACCATCTCGCCACTTGTCACTTGTCGCCAGTCACAATATTACGCTTCGCCAGCGGGACTAAAACGAGGCCATGATGGTGAGCAAAAACATGATTCAGTTCAAGACGGTCTGCGACACTAAACTTATCCCCGATTAAGCCACGTCCATGCACTGCCGTTTTCTTTCGGAACACACATCGGCGGGAGCGTTCTTTTTTCAACCGGCATAAATATGCCATGTCGCACGTGACATCTCGGCAATCGCGCTTCGCACTAGTTCATTGACACGGCTGCAATGATGGGTAGAGCCGCTTCAGCTTAATGCGTGCGTCCTCAGTCGTGAAGCGCCAGTCCACGGTCGCTTCAAGTTTAAGACAGAGATTTCGACTTGGCTTAGCTCGAGGTCGGGAAGGGTGGCTTGCCCCCGCTCGGATCCCTCAAATTCAACGTCCGCAGAACAACGAAAGCAATCCAACGCTGATGGCCTTCAGCTGCGGCGCGCGATCAGCATTCAATCTGAGGGAACAAGGTTACTTGAGAAGCACGCTACCGCGCCGTCAGCTGCAAGGCTTTGTTCGGTGTCGTGGTGAGATGGACTAGGCAGCGCGCAGAGACTTCTCAACCGCTCGTGGAAGCTCGACAAAAACGAACCAGTTGGCAGGGTAGAGATAATCTTCGCCGCTCTCATCTATGACCCGAATATCGTCTTCGGCAGCCGCATCGCGATCCGGAATTATCCTATAGATCTTGTGCAGTTCCAACGAAGCTGGATAGCCTTCATTGTTGATACAGACGGCAAACTTCAACCCAGGTTTTCTTTGGCTCATGATTTTAATCTAGGTAGCGTTTTCGCTTCATTTCTTTTCGGCCTATGCCGTGGGCCTCATACCAGTGCAATTCAGCTAGTCGGACTATGCCACTCGTCAAGCGCACCCGGGCGATTCCTTTCAACTTTCGCCACCGACCTTTGCCATACACTCTGCGAAGCCTTGCCAGGTCATGAATCTTCCGACCAACTGCAATGGTCTCAATATCCTGAATTGCGCTGATGATTTCAAACGGCATCAGCGCTCCATTTAATCAGCTAGCCTCAACGATTCAAGAAGACACCGAACGATGTATTGTACCGCGGATCCGCGACACAAGTACGGATGCGGTGGGATTATCAGGGCTCCGCTCAAGCCTACACCTCATTGCATCTGCCACCTATCAAACATGTCGAGCTCACGACTACTCGATAAGGTTCGAAGTGTGATCAGGGTGAAACACTTCAGTCTGAGCACCGAACGCGCCTACGTTAGCTGGACCCGGCGCTTTATCCTCTTCCATCACAAACGCCGTCCCAAAGAAATGGCTGAGCTGGAGATTCGGCAATTCATTTCTCATCTCGCTGTCGATGCAAAAATCTCAGCATCCACCCAGACGGTCGCGCTACGTGCATCGTTCTTTCTCTACCGCGACGTACTCAAGCAGGCACTTCCGTACGTCGACAATATCGAACGAGCAAAGCCGTCTAAGACACTGCCCGTGGTCTTCACGCGCCGTGAGGTGCAAGCGGTATTGGCTCGTCTGGACGGACCATATTATGTCGTTGGCTGCCTGCTTTAAGGTTCAGGACTGCGCCTCATGGAAGCCGTTAGGTTACGAGTGAAGGACATAGACTTCGAGCGAAATGAGATAATGGTACGCGAAGGCAAAGGCGCGAAAGATCGAGTTACGATGTTGCCAGGCGTAGCGAGGGCCTTGTTGTACGCGCACCTGCAAAAGGTGCGCCTGCTGACATTCGGACGATTCAAGAGCTGCTGGGCCATAAGGACGTGAGGACGACCATGATCTATACGCACGTGCTTAACAGGTGAGACGGAATATCGTCCCGTGAACGTTGCATTTCTCTTTTGCATCCATGAATTCAACCCTATTCAGTAATTCCAACGCCACTCAGGCAGATAACTCAGGTGGGGAGGCGCAGAGTGAATATGGCACCTCCGTCTTTGGAGTTTGAAGCCGTGAGCGTGCCCCCGTGTTGCGTGATTACGCGGTGAGCAAGCGCCAGTCCGACGCCGTGGCCCGTTACTTTGGTTGTGAAGAAGGGAATGAAAATGCGTTCAAGGTCCGAAGCGGGGATTCCTTCACCAGTATCTCTGATTTCAACTACTGCCCAATCCTTGCCGGCCCTATCACTCTGGCTTGAAGCAAGAACTTCAACGCGACGTTCATTCTTAGCCGCGGGAATTGCCTCAGCGCCGTTGCGGATAAGATTTAGCAGCGCCTGACGCAGCATGCGCTCGTCGGCGGGAATTATCACCAATTGATTCTTTTGTTTAGCGGCGTCGCTATCAAGACGTGCGGACGAGTCGAGCACCCCAGCGGGGCTACCGGCTGTGCCCCGCACGTCAGCGCTTCCAGTTCTGAAGACGCCTGCGGTCCCAGTTCTCGAGTTGCCTTCGGTGCCAGTGATCAGCAGTTCAACTTGTAAATCAGCGAAGATTGGACCAAGCTCATCAGCGCATTCGGCAATCAATTCGGGAAGAGACACATCATCGACTTGCAGCGGCTGCGGCCGGGCAAAATTTAGAAACGATGTGACCATGTCCGACAGGTTACGCACCTCATTCAATAGTGAAGATGTCGTACTTCGCGCGTCTTCATCCAGGTTTAGACTCTGCAGCAGCTGCACGTAACCTTGAAGCGCGGCGATCGCGTTTTTGAATTCGTGGGCTAGACCGGCGGACATCTCGCCCAGGTTCTCCAAATTCTTTTTCAAAGCCACCTGCTCGCGCAGTTGGGTTACTTCGGTAATATCCGTCAACAGGCAAAGTGCCCCGCGTTGCCCTCCCTCAGTTGAAAGATCGATGGGCGCAACGGTGGCGCCAAGCCGTCGCGGCAATTGGTCTGAAGTCACCGCTTCGATTTCTTCCCGACGATATAGCCTGCCAGTTGCCAAACATTGTTCGACCATCTTTGCGAGTTGGGGGATGTTCTGCAAAAGGGTCGCCGCCGGCTGGCCGAGTGAGGCACGGTCCACGTGAAGGAGTGCGCGACCCGGCGCATTGATGACCATCGAACGGCCGCTGCCGTCAAACGCGATTAGTCCCGAGGGCACGCTGGCCACGATTCTTTCACTAAATTTCTCGGCGGAATCAGCGCGCTTGCTTGCCTGAGTGCTCAATTGCTCAAGCGCATTTCGCTGTTCCTGAAGTTGTCCGACGACTGATTGAAACGTTTCCAAAACAAACTCCGACTCGTCTTGCGACTTAGGCGCTCGGGACTTAATAGAGGCTTTTTCGGCCTCACCTACTAGCTGTCGATAAGGGCGCAGCACCCAACGCAGCACCAGAAGAATGCATACAAGGCTGCCAAGAAGAATGGCTACGAAGGCGGCGAGCAGAAGTGGCCCCCGCGTGGCCGGCGTTGTGGGCCAAAGCGCATAAAGCACGACGGCAAACAACGTGGCCAGCAGGAAGAACGCCGTTAGGAGCGTGAGCCCGAATTGATAGCGGTTTCCGTAACGAACCATATGATTTTAGATTTCGGATTTCGGATTGCTGATTGGCATCTGCTCCTGGTCTTTGGTTGTGGGTCTTAGGTCTTTGGTGTTTGACTCATTCGAAAGCTGAGCCGTGTAGTCACTCCGGCAATCAAGGTCAGGCCGAAGAAATGATTAAAGGCCAAAGACCATTCAGCGGAGGCTGGATTCAATCTGCCAGATTCTGTTTCAATCCGCATTCCTCAATCCGCACTCCGCAATCAAAGAAACTGTCCTGCATACCACTCCACGAGATGTGTCCCTATAAGTAGTGCGATTATGGCGCCAATGCCCAGGAACACCCCAAAAGGCAGGAGCATCTGCATGTTGCGTTTACCTTGTCCGATCATCAATCCGATTCCGATAAGCGAGCCGGATAAAACGCCCAGAAAGATGTTAAGAATTGTAAGGCGCCAACCAAGGTAAGCGCCGACCATAAACATCATCTTTACATCGCCCAGACCCATCGCTTCAACGCCGCGTAGTTTCTCCCAAAGCCAACCCAGCAACCATAGCGAACCGCCACCAGCCAGTGCCCCAATGATCGCCCCCACCAGCGACGCTGCCCAGAGCGGCATACCCGCCAGCACCCCATTTAGAAGCATTTCGAGATCGTTGAAGTAGGGCCGGCCCATCAGGTAGGGAAGTGAGAGACGAGCTACGAGGGCAAAAGCCATCCCTGGATAAGTAATCGCATTTGGCAGAATCATGTGTTCGGCGTCGATAAAAATTAAAGCGATTATCGCAGTGACGAAGACGAGGTCGAATGGTAATGCGAAGGTTAGACCATCGCGCCAGGCTACTGTCACCCAAAGAAAAGCAGTTAATGCTTCAACCGCCGGATAGCGTGCCGAAATGTGCTCCTTGCACGACCTGCAGCGACCACGGAGGGCAAGGTAACTCAGCACCGGCACGTTATCGTAAAAAACAATAGCCGCTCCGCACGAGGGGCAGCTAGAGCTTGGAAGGACAATCGACTCCTCGCGTGGTAGTCGATGAATTACGACGTTGAGGAAGCTGCCAATAATCGCGCCAAGGATTCCGACTACTACGTAAATGAATGGAAGAGGAATCGGATACAGGTCAGAAAGGACAATCGTCAGGAAAAGATGCATGCGGAAGGCATTGTATATTATTTCATTCGACTTGCGACGCCTGAGGAGTAGTTTAGAGTTCAACCTTTAGGTTGCTCTTTGCGCGGGGACGCAAGCTAAAGCTTGAACTCTGAACTTCTTGAATGATGTAGTTTAGAGTCCAACCTTTAGGTTGCTCTTTGTGAGGGGGGACGCAAGCTAAAGCTTGAACTCTGAACTTCTTGAATGATGTAGTTTAGAGTTCAACCTTTAGGTTGCTCTTTGTGAGGAGGACGCAAGCTAAAGCTTGAACTCTGAACTTCTTGACTTACTGCTTTCAGCCTTCTGTTTTTCCCAAAGCATGAGGTGTTTGAGAAATGCATGATGGGCGGCGAAGCTGGCAATGCTCAGGCCCGCAAGTCCGTCGCGAAAGCCACCTTTTAGAATGAAGCTGCGCACAAAAGCTGCTGGCGCAGCAGTGGCAATCTTGAGAGCTGACGTGCGGCGACCTTCTTCAAACATCTGGCGGGCCGCAAGGGGAGCATAACGTTCCCCTATCATGCGGTGATGATGAACAGAATCAGGAACGCTGTAATGCAGAATATCGCCCGAAAGCCTTTCAACGCGTGCGCCTGGTTCCATCTTCACCGATTCATGAATATGCCTCGGGTCCCAATGCGAGCGCGATTTTCTAAATAGCCGCAACTGCCAATCGGGATACCAGCCGCCACCCTTAATCCAGCGGCCCTGGTAATAAGATCGCCGGGCTATCCGGTAGCCGTCTGCGAGTTGACCGTCAGACTCCTTCCTAAGAGCCTGAATTGAAGTCTTTAATTCTTCTGAGATACGTTCGTCAGCATCCAGGCTAAATATCCAGTCATGAAGAGACTCCTCAACGGCAAACTGTTTTTGGGCTGCAAAGCCCGGCCACTCGCGACTGATTATGCGCGCGCCAACTGCGGCGGCGATTTCCCGCGTCTTGTCAGTGGAAAGAGAGTCGACAACGATAATCTCATCGGCCCACGCCACCGACTCACAGGCTTCGCGGACGTTAGCTTCTTCGTTGAAGGTGATAATCGTTGCGGAGATCTTCATCGGGTTGAAAAGGGACAGGCAGGAATGCCTGTCCTAGTAGCGCGTGGTGTGCGCCCGTTTAGATTGGGCACTTGTGCCCCGCCCTCGCGAGGCGGACAAGTCCGCTTTCTAAACGTTCTTTGCGTTTGACTTAACAGTGAGCCGCTCATCCCTACGGAGTAGACGCATCAACGATAATGCTGTTGGCCCGCAAGGTCGTTGAGGTAGCGCGCTGCAAATCGGCCAGCGCCTTGTTGTAGTCGGTTTCTGCCCGCAGTTCTGCGTTGCGCGCGTTGGTCAGAGCGTTTTCACGCTGGAACAACAAGAACGTAGTTGAACGCCCCACTTGATAGAGTCGTTGTTCACCTTCGAGTTGCAACTCTGCGTTTGCCCTGGCTTCGCGCGCCGCCAGCACACGGCGGCGAGAAGTTTCCACGGCCTGCGCTGAGTTGCGTACGTCAACCTCGATTATTTGATCCTGTAAGCGCATCGACGCTGCGAGTTGTTCTTTCTGAATCTGTACGCCTGCAAGATTCGCCTTGGCGGTGCGGTTATGCAGCGGAAAAGATATGGCAACGCCCACCACTACATTTCGCGTTCCGAAGCCGAAGAGATTACCGAGCATCCTGGCGTTGCCGCCAATCAGATTCTCCGGTGGCAGAAAGGGTGCACCAGTATCGGGATCGAATCGAGGCAAAGGGCTGCCTGCCAATCCCGTGGTTGCCAGCGTGGATTGAATATCGATCTGCGGGCGGGTCTGGTCCTTGAAGTATTGAATGTCAATTCCGTTGATGTCGTTCTGCAATCGCAGCCGACGAAGCTCTGGTCGGTTGTCGCGTGCCTCTTTCAAAGCGTCATTCAGATTTACCGGGGCCGTGTCGAATTTCGGCGTGTCCGTCGGCGTCAGCTGGGCGGACCACTCGGGCGCAGTTGAATCCTTGATGATTAATTGTTTTAGATTGTTCTCTGCAATGGAGACATTCTGCACTGACAAGAGCAGGGAAGATTCCCGATTCGCCAGCTCAGTTTGCACTTCCGCTCGCTCGAGCGGCGCTTTTGTTCCCACAGATATCTGCGCTTCTACACGACGAAGGTTTTCGCGCGAGAGGCCGAGATTCGCGAGCTGGTTCTGCTGGTCGCGAAGCGCAAAAACAAGTTCCCAGTAAGCTTGCTGCACACGCGAGATCACCTCAATTGTTCGTATGCGAAAATCAGCATCCGACTGCTCCAATCGTTTTTTCTGAATTCGTATTTGCCTGCGGTTGTTGTCGATCGAACGGTTGCGCAGAAGCGGTTGCGTAAAAGTAAGACCGAGGTTGCCGGAATAGACGGGGTTGAAAATACTGGCCGTTGAATTTGTATTCGTCTTGGCATTGATAAAACTCAGTTCGTAACTTCCGCCCCCCGTGGAAAAGAACTTGGATATGGCGGGGTTCATCGAGTAGGTCGTAGATGAAATCGTTCCGGCCGTCGTTGAGCCCGCAAACCTGCTCTGCTGTGGAGAGATGCGCTTGTCAATCTGAGGCGTAAAGCTAAGGAGGGGATCATAAATGCCTTCCAGTGAGCGCAGTTGAGTTTCGGCAAATCGCACGTCGTCGCGTGCAATCTCGATGTCATTATTATTTTCCAGAGCGCGTTTGATGGCATCGTTTAGTGAGAGCGTTAGAGTGTGATCGGTCGTTACGCCCAGCCGGGTTAGATTCGGCATGGGCGGGGGCGGCTTCTGTTCGACGGTCGGAAAAACCGGATCGCGCGGTTCCTGAATCGTCGAGGGATCTGTATCCGGTGGGGGTGTCGTCGTCTGCGGCGTCACATTCGGAGTTCCCGGGGGCGCTTGCGGCGGAGGTTGCTGGATTCCTGGCGCAGCTTGCGGCGGGCCTTGTTGAGTTCCCGGGGCTGCCCCTGGGTTTTGCGTTTCCGAGCCTGGCGGCCGAGTCGCATCTCGCACAGCCGGATTGGGTCTCGGAGTGGCCGTAGGTGTCTGAGCAAGAGCCGCCTGGCTGCCGATAAGCAGGAAGACACTGACCAAAAATATTTTGAATAGCCCGCGAGGCCGAAGAATAAGCATCACACTAAAAACTCCTTAAGTTATTAATTGATTTCCGGAAAACGCTATCAACTGCTGGCACACAAGTCTAGTCCGATCAAGTCTTTACTACGCTTTTTGCCCCGAGGCTGTTTCAAAAAGATCCCGTTAGATGCTGGCTTGACACTCAAAGCCACGCCGAATAATCTTGGGCTTCTTAACTCCCAGCAAGTTTCGATACTGATTTCCGAAAATGCGGCAGAGCAAAGTGTGCCTTGCCGACTTCTTAAAGCAAGTAGACAGGCCGCTGGAATAATCGGCAGGAGGGCTCTAGGCAATGGCGGTGAAGGTTGGCATCAACGGCTTTGGTCGCATCGGACGCAATATCTATCGTACTGCTATCGGTGATCCGGACATTGATTTCGTTGCCGTTAATGATCTGACGGATACGAAAACACTAGCATACCTTCTCAAGTATGATTCCGTTCTCGGCAACCTTGACCACGAGATTACGTCAACCGAAAACGGCATCAAGGTTGATAAGGACGAATTTCGTGTTTTCTCCGAAAAAGATCCGGCGGCTATCGACTGGGAATCAGTGGGCGCCGAGATCGTGATTGAGTC
The DNA here is from genome assembly GCA_046262375.1 of Pyrinomonadaceae bacterium. Classification (GTDB taxonomy): domain Bacteria; phylum Acidobacteriota; class Blastocatellia; order Pyrinomonadales; family Pyrinomonadaceae; genus PSRF01. The sequence continues at coordinate 9,729 of JBHEMV010000062.1, read as the reverse complement.
GACCGGCCGATTTACTAAAGCAGCGGATGCAAAAAAGCATCTGCGCGGCTCCGTCAGGAAGGTGATTATTTCGGCCCCTGCCAAGAATGAAGACATCACCATTGTGCTTGGAGTTAATGAAGATAAATATGTTGCCGCTGAGCACAACATAATCTCCAATGCTTCATGTACTACAAACTGCCTGGCGCCGGTTGCTAAAGTGATTCACGAAAAGTTTGGCATACGCTCGGCCCAGATGACGACGATCCATTCGTACACAAACGATCAGCAGTTGCTTGATTTGCCTCACAAAGACCTGCGTCGGGCACGCGCAGCCGGTCTCTCAATGATTCCGACTTCCACTGGGGCGGCGAAGGCCGTTGCCCTGGTACTACCCGAGTTGAAGGGGAAGTTTGACGGCATCTCCGTGCGAGTGCCCACGCCAAACGTGTCCCTCGTTGACGTCGTGATGGACGTCGAGAAGGACACAACCACCGAAGAAGTGAACCGCGCTCTCAAGGACGCAGCAAACGAAGAGTTGGCTGGAATTCTTGCGTTCTCGGAAGAGCCGCTCGTCTCTGTAGACTTCAAAAGGAATTCAAACTCCTCGATCGTGGATGCCGAGTACACGAAGGTTATCAATGGGAGACTGGTGAAAGTGCTCTCCTGGTACGATAACGAGTGGGGCTACTCCTGCCGCGTGCGCGACCTCGTCAAGTTTATTGCGGCCAAAGGGCTTTAGGTATTGCCAATTGCCGATTGCCGATTGCCGATTTACTTCTACCCTTCTTGATCCAGCGGGCAATCAGCTGCCCCGCTCAAAATAGCGGAGAAACCAGAGAACAGTGACGCTGACCTCAATTGGCAATTGGCAATCGGAAATTGGCAATGAACAAGCTTTCCATCAAGGACCTCGACCTAAAAGGCAAACGCGTCTTCATTCGAGTAGACTTCAACGTGCCTATCAAGGATGGCAAGGTTGAAGACGACACTCGCATCCGTGCTGCCTTACCGACACTCCGATACGCTATCGGGCAAGGGGCACGCCTTATTCTGGCTTCGCATTTAGGGCGACCGAAGGGCGAGCGTGTTGAGAAATACAGCCTGAGTCCTGTCGGCGAACATCTTTCGAGTTTGTTGGGTACACCGGTAGCCTTTGCAACGGACTGTGTTGGCAAAGAGGCGGAGTCGAAAGTTGCATCGATGGTTGACGGCGATGTGCTGTTGTTGGAAAACTTGCGGTTCCACAAAGAAGAGGAAAAGAACGACGACGCATTTGCCAGGAAACTTGCGAGTCTTTGCGACTTATACGTAAACGATGCTTTCGGCGCTGCTCACCGTGCGCATGCCTCCACAGCGGGCATTACCAAATTTGTCGATAAGGCAGCGGTTGGCCTGTTAATGCAGAAAGAGCTCGATTATCTCGGCCGGGTTATCAGCGATCCTGAACACCCGTTTGTGGCCATACTCGGTGGGGCAAAGGTTTCAGACAAGATCCCCGTGATTAATGCGCTTATTGATCGCAAGGTCGATAAGATATTGATCGGTGGTGCGATGGCCTACACCTTTTTCAAGGCCGAAGGATTCACTGTGGGCAAGTCTTTGGTTGAAAACGACATGATGCAGACGGCTCTAAAGATCAAGAATCGCGCTGAGACCGAGGGCGTCGAATTGTTGTTGCCGACTGACCATCAGGTCGTAGACAGCTACGAGCCCATCAAGGGCGACAAGATTATTGCCAAGACGATTCCCATCGAGTTTACCAACGCGGGCCATGCCGGCATGGACATTGGTGTCGAGACAGTTTCGCATTTCAGCAACGCGCTGCGCGACGCACGCACGATAATCTGGAATGGTCCTATGGGCGTTTTTGAAGAACCACCTTTTAACGAAGGAACTATAGGCATCGCGCGCGCCGTGGCAGAGGCTGCCGATAATGGCGCGACGGTTATTGTCGGTGGAGGCGATTCAGTATCGGCGGTAACCCAGGCTGGAGTTGCCGATCGCATAACTCACATCTCCACGGGAGGTGGCGCCACACTCGAATTTCTTTCTGGGAAGGAAATGCCTGGCGTTGCTGCCCTGAACGATAAATGAACCTCGAACTTTGAGCTTTGAACTTTGTTCTTTTGTACTTATTCCGTAGCGGTTTGCTAAACCCCGAGTTTGAGGATGTGAGGTAGCGAAGGTTACAAAGTAGAAAACACAAAGCACAAAGTTCAAAGTACAAAAACAAACTTCAAAGTTCAAAGTTCAAAGTTCAAAGTACAAATCAGTTATGAGAAAAGCTGTCATTGCCGGAAACTGGAAGATGTATAAGCTGCTTGGCGAGGCGGTTGAAACCGTGCTGGCCCTGAAGCCGCTCGTGGCGAACGCGACTCACTGCGAAGTCGTCATCGCGCCGGTTTTCACAGCATTAAAGATGGTCGCTGACCGCCTCGAAGGATCAAATATCAGCGTGGCTGCTCAGAATTGTTCGACCGAGAAGGAAGAGGGGGCGCACACAGGCGAAGTTAATGCATCAATGCTCCGCGATGCAGGAGCGAAATATGTCATCGTTGGCCATTCAGAGCGCCGGCAGCTTTATTTTGAGACAGATTCGATGGTCAACAAGAAATGCCAGGCAGCCCTCGCTGCCGATCTGCATGTGATTCTATGTGTCGGCGAGAGCCTTGAACAAAGGGAACAAGGAACTGCGGAACGCGTTGTAAGTGGCCAGCTTAGCAGCGGTCTCAGTGGGTTGACAGCGTCAGACCTCAACCGTATCATCGTCGCCTACGAGCCTGTTTGGGCCATCGGTACGGGACGTACAGCGACGCCGGAGCAAGCGCAGGAAATGCACGCGTTTATCCGGCGCGTTTTCGCGGATGGGTACTCAGCTCAGTCATCGCGGGAAATGCGAATTCTTTATGGCGGCTCCGTGAAGCCGGATAACATCGCAGGTTTGATGTCGCAAGCCGACATTGATGGCGCACTGGTAGGTGGCGCGAGTTTGAAAGCCGATAGTTTTGCGAAGATTGTAAACTATGAAAGAAAGTAAGTCGTAAATAGTAAATAGTAAATAGTAAATAGAAACGGCAAATGCACGACTGAACACTTGCTGATCAAAAAACTTAACCTGATCCCAACGTGTTCTATTCACGATTTACGATTCACGATTTACTGCAACGTGTTCTATTTACGATTCACGATTCACGATTTACGAGGAGAATTGATTTGTTAAGTTACACGTTATACGGACTATTTATTCTGTCTTGCCTGGTGCTGGTCGTAGTCATTCTGCTGCAGCCGGGAAAATCGGGTGCGGGTGAACTTTTCTCCAGCACCGTGTCCAGCACTGCATTTGGTCCGCGCGGTACGGCAAGCATTTTGTCGAAGATTACAATTGGCGCTGCCGCAGCTTTTATGCTCATTGCGCTAATGCTTTCTCTTCCTGGCGTGACGGGATCCCATTCTGTTTTGCAGTCAACTGAGCCGGATTCCACGCCGGCACCGCAAGCGTCTCCCGCGCCCAGTATAGCGCCGGCTGCCGTGCCCGTTGCTTCGCCTGTTGCTTCCCCGGTTACTTCGCCGGTTAGTTCGCCGGCTGCTTCTCCCGGCAAGTCTCCAAAATAGGCGTCATAGACTTTGTTTGTGCGCCGCAACAAAAGTTTTGCGTTACAATTGCTTTCTGACAACACGGGCCGAAGTGGCGGAACTGGCAGACGCGCACGTTTGAGGGGCGTGTGAGGTAACTCGTGGGGGTTCGAGTCCCCCCTTCGGCACCATACTACTTCACTTCTCCCCAGCAAATTCGCACATTTCCTAATTTAGTGTCCACTTAGTGCCCATACTCTCTGACTTGCTAGACTCGATCCCAATTGTTCCTTCACCGGCCAGTGCTCACATAAATCATTTTTCGCTGCGGCTGGGCTTCTTAATTACTTGAATAACTTTTCCATTAATCAAGAAGTCATCCGTAGCATGAATATGAATTGGCGGAAACTCATGAGTTGAATTGGAAGCCAAGACGATCTGTTCGTTTATCTTGTCTTTATGAAACTCTTTGATATTTGCCATCCCATCTATTACGGATAACACGATGTCGCCGTCCTTCGGACTTCGAACACCTGCATCAATGATCACAAAATCACCATCTTCAATTCTTCTATTATCGATCGCGGCTCGATTCATCGAAGGGCCGACAACCTTAAGCGCAAACAATTTGCGTTTGGCCTTATCGCCAAGAAAGGTACTGGATACTCGCAAATAACCTTCTATATTCTGTTCCGCGAAAAGCGCTGCGGGCCCGGCATTAGCGGATCCTAGGATCGGTATCGCTAACAATTGAGCCGTCGTCAGCAATCCGGTAACCCGACCAACCTGACGCTTTTCAATTACTCGGTTGATGCGATCGACGCGAATAAGGCCACGCTTTTCTAGTTGACTTAGATGATGTTTTATCTTCTGGGCTGATTTTTCGCCTATCAACTCACCCACACCGCGAAGCGTAAGATCTCCCAGGTTTTTATGGCCAGCCAACTCTAAGAGCTTCTTTTGAAGTGGATGCATTAGTTTCGCATTGTCGCAGTTCCGATCTTACAAGTCAATATAACTCTTGACAGCGTTGACTAAAGATGACCCGACATGGTATTAATTACGCGCGCTGGTAGATCTGGTTTGATTTTAAGACTGGCCGACATTTCAGAGGGGCAATGAAACATGGCAGACGAAAAGAAAAACGACGACAGACACCCGGAACATCCCGAGCATCCAGAACATCCGCCGAAGCCGCCGCATCCTCCGGGTCCGCCAAACCCACCAAAGCCGCCGAAGGATCGGCCCGTGGGCCGGCTATAGAGCCTTGGTGGCAACGAGAGGCTGGCCGTCTCGAGTTCGAGCTTCAGCAATTAGACCAAGCGGGCATTAAGTATCAAATTGATAGCGTTGCAAAGGCTCGCGGCGTTCTTATCATTGACCTAGAAGTCGCTTTCACTGACGAGGGCAATCTTCACCTCCAGGCTCGCTTTCCCGACTTTTATCCCTACTTTCGCTTCGAGATTCGCGCACCCGAACTCGACTTACCGTACCACCAGCATCCCTTCGGCAAGCAGTTATGTGTTTTGGGCCGTGCGACTGGGAATTGGAATACAGACGAAACCCTAGCAGCATTTATTCAAAAACGGGTGCCGCAAGTGATTGCGACATCTCGCATGAACTCTGCTTCGGAGGTCGGTGATCTGGAGGAGCACCAGGGCGAACCGTTCAGCGACTATTATCCCTACTATGACAATTCCATAATTCTAATTGATAGTTCTTGGACGCTCGGAACGGCGAATGGTGGTTCAATGCTAATCGGTTTTCCCGAATTTCGGCAGCGCGGCCTAGCCTTACGAGGAGCAGTACTCGAGATAAAAAATGAGAACAATCATACTCTGGCGAAAGCCGCGCCGGAGATTCATCGACTCTTTCCAAGAACAGTTAGTTGTCGCTGGATAAGAAGCGAAGCAGCGATCCGCGCTGGCAAGCCGGAATTGTTTTTGGATCAGCTTTATCTGCGGGACAAACGACTCGAACGTCCCAATTGGCAGACGCTCGATGGTTATCGCTACGACATAATCGGGGTCGTTTTTCCAGAAGAGCATAGATGGCGTTCGGGTAACTCTGAGGGGTGGGTTTTTGCGACTAGAGCGACACCTATCGGTGGAACAGGCGGCGGAGATCGTTACGGCTTTTTGATTCGAGCCGGAAGAGCTGGCAGAGGCGATGTCACTGAACGTACGCCTGAACTCAGCAACCTTCGTGACAAGAAAGTGTTGGTAATAGGAGCCGGAGCACTAGGCGCACCGAGCTGTATCGAGTTGGCTCGCTGCGGTTTGGGTGAGTTGCGGATACTGGACTATGACTTCGTTGATCCGGGGACCATTGTGCGATGGCCCCTGGGAGTTTCAGCAGCTGGAATGTTCAAGGGCGACGCGATCGGCAACTTCATCGCTTCAAATTACCCCTATACTAAAGTCCTACCTTACAGACACCGGATCGGAATGTGTCGTGAAGTTGACGAGGAGGAGTCAGAGGTAACGAAACTCCTAGAATTGATTGACGGAGCCGACCTTATCTATGACGGCAGTGCTGAAATCGGAATTAACCATCTCCTCTCCGACATCGCGGCCGAGCACCATATTCCCTACATTTGCGTGTCAACCACATACGGCGCGTGGGGCGGACGATTAATCCGCGTTCGTCCCGAAGGGACCAAAGGCTGCTGGATGTGCCATCAGTGGGGAGTCGATAGTGGTCTCGTGCCATTGCCACCAAATGATCCTAAAGGGGAAGTGCAGCCCGCCGGTTGCGCTGACCCAACTTTTACCGGGGCCGGTTTCGACGTTGCCGGAATCGCGCTTGCTGGCGTTCGCCTAGCGGTTAGTACATTGCAAAGCGGTTCGGCGAACGGCTACCCGGACGTTGATTGGGATATTGCGGTGATCAGTGTAAGAAATGACGTTGGCCGTATCACTGTTCCGCATTGGGAGGTCCTTCCGCTTGAGCGTCATCCGAAGTGCCAAAACTTCAAAGCGCATAAAGGAAATAGCTTGGCTTCATCGGAAAGTTTCGCAGCAAATTCTCGATGAAGCTCGCGTAGCATTTCCAACGGAAACAGGTGGGGTCCTTATGGGGTATTGGGTAGTGCCCCATTTCGAACTCGTAATCACTCACGCCATAGGGCCTGGCCCGAGTGCGGCCCATTACAAAAAGAGTTTTGTGCCTGATAGTGGATACCAAGAAGCGGAGATAGCTCGGATCTATACTGAATCAAACCGGTTTTCAACGTATCTAGGTGACTGGCATACGCATCCTTCTGGTAGCAGTTACTTGAGCTATCGCGACAAGCGGACGTTAAAGGAAATAGCCAGTTTCCGGGATGCGAGGTGCCCTATACCAGTAATGTCAGTGTTGGGGGGAGGCGAGGACGATTGGGTAATGAGAGTCTGGAAGTACCAGCCCCGGAAAGGGTTGATGCGGCTGTTCGGCGTTAATGTTATCGGTCTCCGTCCGAAAGAGTATGGGGATGACTCCCCGTAAGTTGCGCCTTAAGCAGTCTTCCGACCCGCGAGCTTTTCGAGCGACCGACCGGCTTCTTCCCTTGATCGCTTAGTGGCGTGGGAGTAGTAGAGAACGAAAGCCAGTCTGACCAGGCCCATCCATTCTTGAACAATTTTCGGACTGACATTGCTCTCCAGCAGATGAGTCGTGGCTGTGTGTCTTGCATCGTGAAGGACTAAGCCATCGCGCGTTCCGCGACCGTACGGAACTCCCGCGCGCTCACAAGCCTTCTAAAACTATCGCGGCGGCCTTCTGCGGAAGGAACATTCTGCCGAAATTGATGCAAAAATTCCAGTAGCTCTTCTGCTGTCTTCTGCATGGACACTAAACAAAGATGATCAATTAAAGTACACTCGTCGTTATCCCCTATCTCGCTCAGCTCGCGCGATCTTGGTTGGTCCGTAACCATTCCCAGCAACCGTTGCTCTAAGCAGAAGAAGGCGGCTTAGACCTCAAGATTGCAGAAGTATCATGTCGGACACCCTCCCATTCCTTACCAGCTACGACCCGCCGGGCTCGAGCGAGGGTACGCTTGATCCGCTGGGCCTGTACCAGATTGCTGACCAATTAGCGGTGCAACTAGTGCCGGGTGTGCGGGAACGGATGCAACGAATTCGTTTTCTCACTGCGATGGCGGTAGGTTCGCTAGTAACCGAAGACCTGGAGGACAACCCAGAACTTCGTGATGCCTCGCCTTATCTTGTGTGGGAGTGGCTAGTTGTAGAAGCGTTGATTCGAACCAAAGGAGAAGATCCGGGGATTTGGGGAATACCTGGGACGTTGGTCGCCCGGCGTGCGCTTAATCAACATGGGTATCTTGATTCGCGAAGTTATCTAAAGACACCTCGAATCTTTGGCTTCCATGGGGTTTACAAACGACTGGCCATACGCCTCGGAATTGTAGATGTGCACCTCGGTGCAGGACCGAATGCCGCAGGGTTAGTCGACGCCTGGGCGCGTGGTTTGGGGCTACGTGGGCTGAGTGAGACTAAACCAATTCTCTCGAGATGGACTGCAGCAGTAAGGCGCAGTCTCAATGAGAAGCCGCCTCGCACGAAACCAAATTGGACAAATGAAGCATGGACGGAGCTGGCTGAGGCATTCGCACCCGCCCGTGGCAAGTTTCAAGAGAAACGATCCCTGCGCAATCTGCTAACTGCCGATAGCGATCGACGACTGGGAGTTTTACCGACCATCTGGGAACTCCTTTCACAGTCAGAGAATAGAGAGTTACCGGAAGAGTCGTTACACGACTTGCTGGAAGAGCGCGAGCCAGCGTGTGGTTCACTTTTACATGCAATCCGAACTTATGAAGCATTCGCTCGTTCCTTACAGGATGCATTTGATCTTATGAGAGCTGCGGCAACCAGCCTTGATGCGCGTGGGTTCGAAGTCACCACTATTGCCCGTGATCCTGACTTCCTACAAAGCGTCAGAGATTTAGACAAGCGATTCGCGACAGCACATCATGCCCTAGGTGAAATGAAGATAACCAGCGTTTCACCTCAGAATCTTTTCGACGAGCGATTTGGCGTTTTTGCGGAGCCGATCGATGCCGGCGCCTGCGCACTAGCTTTATGCTCACATCACGAGGAGATGCAGCGCGGCAAATCTGCAAATGGTAAGAGGTCATGGTTCGATCGTCTTGGCCCGGATCGTATCTACATGCGGCATGCATACCGGGAGAAAAGACGCGACATTCAACCGGACAAGTATCTTCATGATTACAGGAGCGTTCCCATTCGACGCTTCCATAGCGACCTCTCATGAGCAAGCGTAAAACATCCGCCAGCGGAGCCATGCTTGATCTATGGCGGCCGCCGCAAGGTGCAGGCGATCCCATCGGATGCCTGGCTTCCACTTACACTTTTGATCCCGGACTATTTGATGAACAGTGCCTTGGCCGTTTTCTTGACATTGAATCAGAGCCGGACCGCGAGGATCTCGCGTTCCTGCTCGAGCGTGAGTCCCGGCTAGGTGGCGTCTACGCCGGAGTGTTGGTTGATCACACACAGGGTGGAGTTGAACACTCACTACGTTGGGATGTGCTTCGTGTGCGGCTCAGATCCGGCAAACAGCACTCAAAGCTCACCCTGCTTGCATGGAATCATCACGTCCGCATCATTGTTGCATCGGCTAATCTCACGGAATTTGGTTACAGGTTTAATCAGGAGATTGCCGGCAGCGTTGATCTCACGCCGGCCGATGGAAATGTCGAGATCTTCGCGCAGGCAACAGGATTCCTGAGAAGCCTACTCGGACTTGTTCCTGCAGCCAGCGATCGGCTGCCTGAAGTTCAACGAGCTCAGTCGTTTCTGGATCAAATAGAAAGACTGGTGAGTGGGTGGAAACCAAGCCGGCAGCGTCAATCTCTTCGGCGACAACTTGTTTTTACTCTTCCATCTCTGGAACCAGAACAGCCGGCGCATAGTAGTCTCGAAGAAACGATTCAGGCTTGCCGGAGTCGTGGCTCGTCGCCGAGTAGCGCCTGGATCGCTTCACCTTTCTTCGATGTCTATGATGAATCAAGTCGAGTAACGGCGGCATTGTGCAAATTCATGGCGCGCGGTGTGCGACGGAAACTCGCATTCTGCGTCCCCGCGCTCCGCGATAGTGACCCATCTGCCGTGCCTCGTCTCGCAGCTCCGAAATCTCTTCGCCTTACAC
>JBHEMV010000061.1:13398-19746 GCA_046262375.1 Pyrinomonadaceae bacterium | reverse complement strand
CATTTCGATAACTCCTCTCGCACACACATTCGCACACATTTGGGATGTGATTTCGAGAGAATAGCAGAGTTGTCAAGTTAGACTTGATTTCACTTTCGGCCAATAAATACGGGCCTGCGAAGCGAAAATGATAACTGGAGATATCGCGTGATAATGGTCGAATTACGATTCACACGCGAGGGGTCAGAAGTTCGAATCTTCTAGCGGGCACCATTCAATTTCGGATGTAAGATTGCGGATTGTGGATTTCAATCCGAACTTCGGGACCTTCAATACGAACTTCGCGACAGAAAGAACCCGCCCAACGAAAATCCCGTTCTACCCGCTCAACGAAAAAACCCGCCCAACCTGAGTTGAGCGGGTTTTCGAATTCAGCCTGAGAGTTATTTCAAAAGCGCCAGTTATTCAAAGGCGCTTAGCAGCGCGCCGAGCAGCTTTTCCACGCCCAGCGGGCGGACCCGCTGATGACCGCGGCGTTCTTACTGGCGACCGCGGCGGTCTACGGCTTTCCCTTTTTGTCTTTGTCGCCCCTTTTATCACCCTGAACCTGATTGTTGTTGCTCGGCGGCGGCTTCTCACCCTTGGATTTGACGACTACTCTATTGTCATCTTTTGGTGGACGCTTATCTCCCCCTTGCTTCTGGGCATACACGCTTAACGGCACTCCTAACGGCACCCCTACCAGGAGCAAACAGCCTACTACTACCGCCAATAATTTTTGCTTTACGTCGAACATCGATTTTCCAGCCCTCCTCATGCATTTATCAAGCGCGCATGGGAGGGAGAAGAGACGCGCCGACCTCAATCGAGCAAGAACGATGCCAGAATAGTGGGTGCCGCAACCTCCTTATCCGGCTGTATTAAACGAAGGTTAAGCCGCTCTTGCGCACCCTTTCGCACCATTTCGCACGGTATCGTGCAGCTAAATCGAGGCTTTGTAGGACTGACCTTCTTGTCTGTCGTCGTCCCCAACAGGAAGGTACGACAGGCAGGAGTGCCGATCCTACCGAGTTTACGCTAGCGCCGTAAGGTGACGCTAAGTGTCCCTACATTACCGCTGCCATCAAACGCGCGCAGACTCACTGTATGGTCGCCCGGCGCGAGGGCAGAAAGTTCAACGGAATAGCGTTCGTGTCCGCTGTCAGCAATTCCGTCTTCGGGAAATAAGGGCGTCCAGGGCGCCCCATCAAGGCTGAAGTCGGCCCTCCTGATCTTCCCTGTCGCGTCGTCAACGTCGAAAGCGGGGCGAAGGGCGCTCCCGCCCGATTGAATTGGCGTCACGGCTCGAAGTATCGGAGGCGTGTTGTCTATGTCCACGGGTTCGCTCACGCGCTCCCCTGAAAGTGCCTGGCCAAGCGGATTATCGGGCCCGTCGGACGCAACAATCTTGATGATGTAGCGCCCATCGGCCAACGTGGCTCCATCGATGGTGTAAAAGTTATCGCGCAATTTGTCTCTCAAAAGTCGGAACGCATTTTCGTTCAGCGGACGATAATAAATAGCGTATTCCAATGTGTCGCCATTTCTGTCCTCAGCCTGCCATTGAAAGGAGCGCGCTCCCCGCTGAAAAAGACGCCGCGGGGCAACCTGGACGACTGCCCCGAATAACGACGGATCGAGACCTGATGATTCGACGTTGGGATCCGTTTGAAGTTGGGCCACCTGCTGCAGCCCCACTCCGATAGGCAGCGAACTAATCGACAGCACTTCCGGAGCTACGTTGCGGGGTAGATAGGCGAGGCTGGCGTCTTCCATCCAAGTCTGACCGACGACTCCGGCGGATCTCAAGATTGCTCGCCATTGAATAAAGCGCGCGCGCGGGCTCGAAATCTGATTACCATTCGGATCGCGGTAGGTAGTGCTCCAATCGCTCCAGGTAGCGTCGGGTCGCTCCCCGTTTCCAGTACGTGTCTGTAATTCGACGTTGCCACTCCCGCGCCACCAAATACGCCCCCAATACGCCGTCAGTTTTGCATCACGCACAGGAGATTCATACGAACCTTCAGCAACGAGCTCTTTGCCGAAGCGAAATAGTTTTCCCTGATTACTTGATGCCGCATATACTTGGCCGGAACGAGACAAAAACGACGAAATCTGTCCTTCAGTCGACTGCAACAGAAGCGTATCTCGTCCATCGTTTGTTACTGAGTAGATCCGTCCCTTATCGGCCGTTCCAATCAAGACGCTCCCCGGTTGCAATCCGGGAGCTATGGCGAACGCGGTGATTGACGAAGAGCTCCATACGACGTCGGTCGCCCCGTCAGGCAAAATGCGGAAGACGGCGCTACGTGCACTGGAGGTGTCGGTTCGACTGCGTGTCGCTTGACCTGCCGACTGAATTGGGGCGCCAGTTTCATCAATCGGGGTGATTGTTACTGATGTAGCAGGCGCGTTACCTTCGGCTGGCTGCACTTGCGGTACTGGAGCGGGATGCTGTCGCCCTGACGCAGCCTCACTTAAAGCGAGCGCATAGATCGAGCCGTCAGTAGCCGGAGCCAGGGCATGGATTTCCCGCAGGTGAGCGTCAAACAGCGCGAACGCCTTGCCCTCGGGCGAAATGCGCAGGACCAATCCCCCAGGATCGGTTCCAGCTATCAAGTCTCCCTGTGCGGTGACTGCCAACGAGATAACGTGCGTCTGATTTGTGGCGATTAAGAGTGAAGACTCGGGTTTTGCACCGGCCGTACGAACCCGATAAAGCTTGCCGTTGTCACCAGTGCCAATGGCGAGCGATCCGTCGGCAAGCACTGCCAACGACCAAACATATTTGTCCGCGGGATCGAAAAACACTTCGGCGCGCCCATCGGAAGTGATTCGATAAACTTTTCCGTCGGGGGACGTTCCTGCATAGATGGCGCCATCGCCACCGGCAGCCAGGGCGGTTATGTCCAGTTCCGCGGCGTCATAAAGCAGCGAGCCGCGACCATCGGGAGATACGCGAAAAATCTTTCCATCATGGCCGGTGCCCAGATAAACGTTGCCTTGATTATCCACCACACTTGACCAGACAAACGCCTGCTCGGTGTTGAATATCTCGATGAGAGCCGGCGCTAACATCAACATACCTGTGTCGCTGATGGAAATACCACGCGCATCACCTTTCAGCAATTCAGCCCGCCCACTGGTTTCCCAGATAACCGGTTGCCCGGAGTAAGTTGCGGAGGCGGAAGCTCCAATCAAAAGCAAAGCGGCAGCGAGGGCTGACAGACGTTTTCGTAGTTTTCCTTGAAACATATTTTGGTTTTAGTTCCCTATGTATTTTGCATACAGCGATCTCGCCGTCTTAATTTCACTAGTGCCGCGAATGATCGAGCGGGCGTCCTGGAACACGGTTACTTCAAAATCTCCCGTCCGAAAACGCAAAAGGTAATCATTGAATTTCACATCGCCTGTGGCTCGAAGCCTATTCGCTAGCTCCTCGAAGTCAATTTGTGTTGCCTGCACAGGAGAAATCTGCACCGCATTCCGTCCACACAACACTGCAGCAAAGTCTCCGGAAGTTGCTTCCAGAGTTTCGAAGTTTCCCACAGCACATGTCGGGCAGTCCGGCGCTGGTGGGCCGGGATTGATTTTTCGCCACTCATTTCTCCACACGTCAAACTGCATTAGCGAGCGATGAAGGTTTTCGTTTTGCCCCGACAGTAGCTTCAAAGCCTCGGCAACCTGAACGGCGGCAACGACACTTATGATAGGCATAATCACACCCGCTGTATCACACGTGGGAGCGCTGGCCGCCGGTGGCGCTTCTTCAAACACACAGCGTAGGCAAGGAGTTTGATGCGGTTGGATGGTCATCGTTACGCCGTAAGATCCAACAGCCGCGCCATAAATCCAGTTAATTTCGTGCTTAACGCATGCATCGTTGATGAGATAACGCGTGGCGAAATTATCGGTGCCGTCCAACACGACATCACAGTCTTTGATAAGGCGCTCGATGTTTGAGTAATTGACGTCAGCGATCTCAGCTTCGACTTCAATCTCCCGGTTAATCTCGCGAATGTGGTTGGCGGCCGCAACTGCCTTAGGCATGCGCTCGGAAGCGTCGTGCTCGGTAAACATGGTCTGCCTTTGGAGATTTGAAGCTTCGACAAAATCGCGATCGGCAATTCGTAGTCTGCCTACTCCTGCTCGGGCCAGGCTTTCAGCTTGTGCGGAACCCAGCGCGCCGCACCCGATGATTAGGGCGCGAGAGTTTAGTAATCGTTGTTGTCCGTCGTTACCGATCCCATTGAATAGGATCTGTCGACTGTAGCGTTCGTTCATTTCTTAAATCTCAAATTTGGGATTTCAAATTATTTCAAATCTCAAGTTTGCCAATTACCCTCTCAACGCGCGTTCGGCGGCTTCCAACATTACCGTTTCGGGCACAACAACCCCGGTCCATAATCGGAATTGCTCGGCCGCCTGAGCTACAAGCATCGACAGACCGCCAAGCGTCTCGCAACCAGCTTTGCGAGCTTCCCGCAGGAATAATGTCTCTACCGGATTGTAAACTAAGTCGTACGCCAGGCGCGCCCCGCGAAGTTGGGCAGCCTTTGCTGGTGTTTCAGATTCGAACTGCTCGGCCGTTCCCAGCGGCGTCGCATTTATCACTACGTCGAATCCTTCGAAGAGTGATCCTTCCAACGATTTCCACGTCGCACCAGCCTTTTCAGCCAAAGTCTCGGCCTTCTCAGCGTCGCGCGCAAATATCGTCACCTTTGCGCCTTCCTGATTTAAGCCCCAAACAGCTGCACCCGCCACGCCTCCGCATCCAATAACAGCACAACTTACATCCCGCAACGCACCAAACTTCTGTATCAGCGGTTTAAGGCAGGCTCTTCCGTCGGTGTTGTAACCTTGCAGAATGTCGCCGGCAACAAGGATTGTGTTAACTGCGCCAATTTCTTTCGCCGCCGGATCGATCCAATCCAGATGATCTATTACCGCTGCTTTATGTGGTGCTGTAACGCTCAAGCCGCGCATATTCCAATTGAGTTCCCGAGTTCGCGGATGAACCATCCGCCGGATGAATGCTTCGAGGTTGCGAACTTCGAACGGAACATAGACGGCGTTCACGGCCTGCGCCCCAAAAGCAGCATTGTGGATTTGCGGTGATACAGAGTGAGAGATCGGAAGGCCCATCAACCCGAAGATCTCCGTTTGCTCATTTATCGTTTCAAACCGGTAAACCTCTCGCAGATCGCGCGCGGAGATCTGACCCGGCGCTGTCAAAGCTTCATTATCCAGCGAAGCGTACGTCAAAAAAGCGCCCCGCGAGGGCCCAAGAATGCGCGTCGCAACTCCAGCGATTCCCATCGCAACCGCGATCATTTCACGACCTTCCTTTAGTCCGCGCTCCAGCAATTGAAATACCGGTATGCAATCAGTGGCATCATTAGCCTGCACTGCGATTTTCAGAATCCGTGCAGGGCTGCTCAACATTCGCTCGTAGATGTTCAAAAGATCAGGAGGCACGCGGTGGAAATTATGGTAGGAACAGATTACGCGGCTCCAATCCATGTCCTTGCCATACTGAAGTAACGAAGGAGGCGTCGCAATGTCAAACTCGATGTCAAAGAAGTCTGCCTCCGGGCGTTTAAACAACCAAAAAACGAGCCGCGATTTTGCGTCCAGCTGATGTTGGCCCCCTTGCTCAGCGGGCCGATAAGTAACGATAACGGGCCGCGGAATATTCAGAAGGGACTCCAAATCATGGAAGGTCGCGCCGCCTTGGTAAAGGTCGAGACAATCAAGTCTTACTTCAACAAGATCGCCAAACTCCCCCGCCCGCGCGCACGCCTGCTGGATAGCCTCAATTGTTCGTTCACAGATCGAAATACAGATGCGTCGCTTATTAGATTCCATCAAACAAAGCTAGAGGCGATGCTCTTTTGACAACCGCCTTTCACTGGAGCATCGCCTACGCTGGATTTCAGATTTGAATTCTCGTTCTAAACTTTCGGTCGTCTATTTCGGCGCTTCATTTGGCGTCTCGAAGTGCCTGGTCGGTGCTTCCGCGCCAAGATGTCGAGTTGTCCCCTCCGTAACACTGGGAGGCGGCGCCATAAGCTCGCCTGTGTTGCGAGTTGGAAACGCATCAGCGCCCGGCTGCCGCAGTGTTGAAGGTCGAGCCGAAGCTTCTACAGGCAACGATCGTTTCTCACGTTGTCTAATGCGAATATACTGCGCGACGCCTGAGCCCATCATCGAAAAGGCCGGTATGAGCATCCAAAACCACCAACCCCTGCCCATCCTGGAAAAAGCAAGCGCTATCGAGACAAGCAGGAATGCGATCCCCATGAATACGTTTTTAAAGGCATGATCAAGACTCAGCTTACTACGATCCCTGCGGCGACGGTGCCTCCC
>JBHEMV010000061.1:408-13209 GCA_046262375.1 Pyrinomonadaceae bacterium | reverse complement strand
ACCAGGTTGGTTACCCGGGCTACCGAAATATGCTCGAGCGCGCCGGCCGCAGCTTTGGCCACGGTTGCCGTTAGCCCCGCAGCGCGACGCTCGGGAATGAATACTCCGCCTACTCCCGCGCACTCTGCAGTTCGCAAAATCGCCCCGAGATTGCGCGGATCCTCTACTGCGTCTAAACCCAGAACCAGGGGCTTTTTAACGGAGTTTACCTGGGAACCCAGTTCTTCAATTAGCTCCTCGGCGTTCCGATAGCTGTAGGCAGCGGTCTTAGCTACGACACCCTGATGCGTTACGCCCGGAACTGCACGATCGAGAGCCAGTCTTGGGACGCGGTGCACCGGAACCCTATTTCGTTTTGCCAGCTCTAGTAATTCTCGTAAACGTTCATGCCTGGAACCTTCAGCTATCGCAATCTGCTCGAGCTGCTTGTGGCCCGCACGAAGAGCTTCGAGCACGGGTGTTAATCCATAAATTGTATTGGTCGGGTCGAGATGACTGGCGGCCCTGGCAGTATCTGAATCATAACGCGAATTGGCTGACTCAGTTTCGCCTGGACGCCGCGTGCCGGCGGTAGGCTTACGCGTCGTCATCAGTTTTGGTTTTACCCTGGGACAGGAAGTAATAGCGAAGGCGCGAATACCGCAGAAACTGGTTTTCGTTGCTTATCTCGTTGACGCTTCCAATACTGTATTTTCCCGGTCGCTCGCGACGCCAGCCTCGCGTTTCGTTTTGCTGCTCAGAAGGCCAAACGGCCTCCAAGGCTTTTCGCAGTGAATTGTATGAATCGTCGAATACTGCATCAGGAGCATGCTCACGAAAGAGGCTAAGCAACCCCGACATGTTTTCGTGTGTCAGTAGACTTTTCCTATTCTCGAGACAAGAAAAGTCAAAACTATTCGCTGCTATGCGATAGGGTGCAGCTTGTTCTATTGTGTAGATCTCTACAACGGATTCGTCAGTAAAAAACTCACTTGCGTCCAGGATGCGATTTTCAGCGCGTGAGGCTTTTTGTTCCTTTAACTCCACGCGTTTAACAATCAATCTACCCACAACCATCAACACAACGTTGGCCCATGAAAGTTTGGTCGCCGGCGTTTCGGGCGTGGGAAAAACGTAGATGCCGCTATCGTCGATACCGGCCGCGCGCACTTTAAACGGCCGCGTTTCATCCAGACCGAGGTCTGCGTCAGGGACAATCTGGGTATTGATCTCCAGACGGCCGAGCCGGAACTGTACCAGGGAAGCTTCGTCGATGGTTGCCGCTCGCGCCAATGGAAGCTTCATCCCTATAGACAGAATTCGAGAGAGATCCGCCGTAGTCAGTCTTAAAGCGTCTGCAGCCTCGGCTAGCGCAGCCTCACTGAGATTTGCGGGCGGAGGCAAAAGGATGTTGTTATATCCCCGCTCCCATTTTTCCAGCGGCCTTAGAGCCGGCTTTTGAAGATTGATACTAGTTTCGTTGAGCGGCAGAACTGCAGCGCAATAAAGGCAGTTGACCCGGGTAGGCGGATTCGCTCGAAGGCATTCCTCGCAACGGACCATCTGGTCAGGTGCGAACGACTGCGGCGCGAGAGCTTCCGGTGGTCCATCGGTAGTCAAAAGGGGAAGCGGAACGTTTTCGTTATCTTTGGGCAAACAGCTCCTCCAGAAGTTTGGATTATACGACGTTCACGATGCTATCGATATAGTAGCCCGATGAAGCGTGGTGGGTCAGTTTGATGTCCGATAAGCTTTATTAGCTTGTCGTGGCGACGCGACAAACTAAAGTTTATCGGACACTCGCAGCCAAACTGACCCACTACTCGATGAAGCTGCTGGGTAAGAGTTTTATGACAAATCACAGGGCCAGTATGACAAATCACAAGGCCGGCAAAGCGATTTTAATCCTCGTTTATGCGCTGGCGGTCGTGTGTTGCGCGCCATTACAACCACCCAGCGCTACAGTGCCCAGGGCAAACGAGCCACCCTATCCTGTTCTCTTAAAGGAAGACATTCGCCGAAAAGATTCAGCCATCTTAGCGGTCGATAAGCTCCTGCCTCAGTCCGGGGATCCCCGAGCAAGAGACTTTGAACTTCAACCAATAACCTCAACTATCCAAAGTCTGCCGGCGACCAGTAGTACTCCCTTGTTGCTTCCTAAAATTGGTGGCGCCGCCGTCATGAATGAAGAAGAAATTAGAGAATCGCTGCGGCGATTCATCAAAAATTGGCAGCAACTTATTGGTTCCGACCCGGCCAAGCTTTCTCTTGTCGAAAGACTGGATCAACCAGATGGGTCAAAACTGGCAAACTACGAGCAGCGCCCGTTTCGCTACCCGATTCGCGGCGGGTACGGGAAATTACAGATTCGTTTTACGCCGGGCCGTCATGTCATCAATATCTCGAGCACTTGTATCCCCGATGCAGACCGCATCCAAACAGCTCTCGCCGCGGTCAGCGTTCGACTTAACGTGGAAGATGCGATAAAGCAACTACACGACAACGACATAATTTACCGAGGTGCCAACGGAAATACACTGAGCTTCCGATTACCCGCAACCAGTGAGGAAACTCCTAGAGGGTTAGTAGTCTACATTCGGCCGTCTAACGACCGGCCTGACGCCTTGGACATTCACCTCGCCTGGGAGATTGAGCTTAGTAATGCCCCTATAAAAACAGCCTATGTCGACGCTGTAAACGGCGCAATACTCCCCCCCGCTGTCTAGCCTGCCATGCGGTCTTATCGGTAGTGCTGCTTGACCAATCTGAGACAAAAAAGCATTCTAGAATCGATTTTAAAAGGTTTATTCGGAGCAGGCTATCAGATGCATAATTTTGATCCTACAAACAACGTCTCATGGCAACTGGGACACCGCGGTCGAGTGGCGGTCTTCATTGATGGAAACAATCTATTTCACGCCGCCCGGTTCCATAATATCGATATCGATTACAACAAACTGCTGCGTGTGTTGCTGGGAGACGGCCGATTACTGAGGGCCTTTTTCTATACAGGCGTGGACATCGGCGCCGAAAGACAGCAAGGCTTTCTGCTTTGGATGCGCCGCAATGGCTTTCGCGTAATTCAAAAGGAACTAAAGACGTTCTATGACGGAAGTCGCAAGGCAAACCTGGACGTAGAAATTGCCGTCGACATGCTTTCGCTTGCCGGTCGCTACGATACTGCAGTCCTTGTTTCCGGCGACGAAGACTTTGTTTACGCCGTAAACGCGGTCGCCTACAAGGGCTGCCGAGTCGAAGTCGCAGGATTTCGCTCAAATACCGCGCCCAAGTTAATCGATGTTGCAGACTATTTTATCGACCTTGGCGAAATTGCCGACAGAGTACGTAAGGAAGTTCATGGCATGCGCTATGACGAACGGGAGATGCATGAGCAGCAGCCGACGCAATATCTGCATGAACAAATTCAGATTCAGGAGAGCACGCCCGACGGTTTTCAGTCGATGCGTGTCGTCGTTGAAACGAGTATTGAGGAAGCCGAGCCATTTGACGCCGCTGCTGAATTCATCCGTGTGACGGATGAGCACTGACGAACCAAACTGACTTCCAACTGAATATGAAGCTTTTTACTGTTGACGAAGCAAATGCGCTGCTGCCATCTGTACGCAAGATTCTGGGAAAAATTCAGCGTTCTCGCAAACGCCTGGGCGCCTACCGCCAGGAAGCGAAGCTAGCGGCCGAAGGAGCGGAACAAGGTGGGGGTGGCATGGGGGGTGGCGTGCTTTATGCCAACCTACTTACTAATTTCACGGCCGAGATGGTAGAACTTGAAGGCCTGGGCGTTCAATTGAAAGATTTCGAGCGCGGTTTGGTGGATTTTCCTTCTCTGAGAGAGGGTCGCGTTGTGTTGCTCTGCTGGCAATTAGGTGAGGGCGACAAACTCGAATGGTGGCATGACATGGAGGCAGGATTCTCCGGCCGTACTCCCCTCTAAAAGTTTTCCACAGGACGCTCGCCTTCCTTATATCAGTCTCAGCGATCAGACAACTCCAACGCCTCTTATATTTTCTCGTTGACCACTTAAAGTAGTTCCTGATACCATGCGCGCCGAGTGCTCACGAGTTTTGCCCTTCTTTTTCGCGAAACTCCTAAGCCCGGCTCAGACCGTCCCCTTCGGAGGCAGCTTGGTATGGAATGTTCCTCGTGCGGCGCGCTTTACAAGGTGCGTTCTGCGGAGTGCCCTGAATGCGGCGCGATCGAGATCGAAAAACCAGTTAAACCCTCCGAAGAATCCCAACCAGCTCAGACAGTGACAATGCAAGAAAAGACGCCGCCGAAGCCGAGGCGAAAGGTGCGCGCTAAACCAAGTTCCTCTCTGATTGAATTCCCCGGGCTTACCAAAAGTTCGATACCACAATGGCGAAAAGAATTAGGTGAACGTGTACGGGAAGTGCAGGAACGGCGCTCACGGGAAACCGCGGTGGAACTGGGGAATGCCCTACGGGAAATCGACGAAAGTAAACCAAAAACGCCGTCGCAGCTGGAGCTTCTTCCCCATGCTGATGTTCCGCCACTGAATCCCCTGGTCGTCGCTGCTTTGCGGCGCATCGAAAGGGCCCATGTGTCCTCTCATTTCGGAATGAATGCCACCGCCATGGCTGTAGCCCTTGAGGAACAGCCGGAATTTGGAGAAGATATGTCGCAAATGGCCAACGATGTGAGCTCCGCTGCCACTTCGCAGCCCGAGAAACCCACACAGTCTGATCGACTTCACAACCTTGCGGTGGTTCCCACCCCGGTAGCCGGAATCGCGGAGACTTCGGAGGTAATCAGAAAGCCGAGAAGATTAATAGCAGGAGATCTAAACGACCCTGCTCTCAACTATCTAGACTCTATCCCCACCCTTCGCGTGGACAAGCGGGAATACCTTTCTGCATCTGCTCCGTACCGTGTCCTCAGCTCCATCGTCGATCTGATAGTCGTTTGTCTTCTTTCATCACCTCTGGTGGCTCTGGTCAAACTAATTGACCTTAACTGGCAAGACTGGCAAGTGGTCACGGCTGCCTTGGGCACCTTTATGGTTGTGGGCTTTCTTTATCTGACAATTAGCACAGCCCTGACCGGGCGCACGCTGGGAATGAGGCTTTTTTCACTTCGCGTTGTCGATGCGCGAACCGGGTTGATACCAACAGGAGGCCAGTCGGCGGGACGCGCGGCCGTATATTTACTTACGATTGCTTTTGCGGGGATCGGCTTGATATATACGTTTTTCAACGACAAAAAGCACACTGCTCACGATCGTTTAACTCACACGGCTGTCATTAGAGTGTGACAAGTTTTCATCGATAGCATCGGCTAGGTTCTGGTGCAGTTTGCCTTTGCGACTCTTTGCGTCTACTTTGCGCCCTTTGCGGTTCCGCTGATTATTTTACCGCAAAGGACGCGAAGAAATCGCAAAGAATCGCAAAGAGATGCAAGTTCAATCTAGCAAACTGAATCAACACCATCGGCTCTGCTCTGTTGCCGGGGCAGAGCCTTTTTGCTATGCAATAGCAAGTTCAAGCCTGTAATCCCGCGTGCATCAGGAAACACTTACAGAGATTGTACGAGAATTGGACGGGCTTCTGCCCGGTCGTTTCCTCGGAAAAATATTCCAGTTGTCAGAGCTTTCCCTCGTGATTGACTTTGGTCTCAAAGCCGAAGGTTACCTCTTCGTTAATGTCGAACCGGCCGCGCCACGCCTATATTTAATTAAGCGAACCGTTCGGGAATTGGAAAAATCTTCCAGTTCTCTCTCGCCGTTTGCCCAGGCTATGCGAGCCAACCTGGGCGGCGGCAGCCTGCTGTCCGTAACCAGGGATCAGGACGAGCGAATTGTCAGATTCTTTCTTTCCGTAACAGATGAGTTGGGAGATTCTCATAACAGGGTCCTCGTATCACAACTCACAGGTCGCTCAGCAAATCTGTTCTTGCTTAACTCAGCAGGGGTTATTAGCCATGCTTTACGACCGCCGAGGGGCGAAGGTCAACAGATAGGGGATCAATACAGGCCGCCGACTCTTCAGGTGAAGAGAGTTTCAGAGGGAGTGCCTTTAACGCGCGGCAACTTCCCTACCCTGTCAGCAGCGGCCGATGAACACTATCGTCGAAGCGAGATCGAGCATGAATTCGAAGGTCTGGCAGCGAGTCTGGCAGCCAAACTCCGAAAAGAGATAAGCAGGCTGAAGAAACTAAAAAGCAATCTCAAGAAGGACCTTGTCGCACACGGTGACCCCGAAGAACACAGACGTATGGGGGACCTACTACTTGCCAATATCGCAAATGCAAAGCGCGATGGCAGCAAAGTTACGCTAAAGGATTACTACGCCGAAGGGTCGCCGGCCATTGAGCTGGAAGTCGACGAGAATAAGTCTTTGCAGGAAGCGGCGAGCGAGTCCTTTTCGCGTTATAGCAAAGCAAAACGAGCAGTTGCAGAGATCGGAACGAGATCTATTGAACTCGATCAGGAATTGGCAGGGCTTGAAGAGAAACAATTGGCACTCGAGCAGGCAATTGCTAGTCGCGATGCGGAGTCACTCGCCACGTTTGATGACCAGAAGGACAAGGCCAGGTCGGGCCGCAAAAAACAAAAAGCGTCCGTTGCCTTACCGGGCATGCGACGCTATCGATCCTCCGATGGATATGAAGTGATGGTCGGCAGAACGGCGCGCGACAACGATAATCTAACTTTTCGTGTGGCCCGTCCAAACGATCTCTGGCTTCATGCCGGAGATTATCCCGGCTCACACGTTATCGTCCGAAACGCCAGCCGGAGCGAGATTCCCCACCGCACGATAATGGAAGCAGCGCAATTAGCGGCGAAATTCAGCCAGGCAGGAAAGGATTCGAAGGTTACTATCCATTACACCAGGCGAAAGTTTCTTTCAAAACCGAAAGGCGCAGCGCCCGGATTAGTGCGTATGTCGAGCTTTAAGACGATTACAGTGGAACCTGGTGAAAACATCGAACGAATAAAGTAACCCACATTGCCTTACACAATACAACGAGTCATAACCACCCACCAATCACTGCTCACTGCTCACTGCTTACTGCTCACTGCTTACTTATACCGGTAGGTGATTCTGCCTCTCGACAGATCATACGGTGACATTTCAACACTTACGCGGTCGCCGACCAGGATGCGGATACGGTTCTTTCGCATCTTACCGGATATCGCCGCCAACACGACGTGTTCAGTGTTGTCCAGTTGAACTTTGAAGAATGCGTTGGGCTGCTTATCTATAATCGTGCCCTCCGCTGGAATCAAATCGTCTCTTGCCAAATAGATGCTCCTTGAAAAAGTTTCAAGTCCAAAGTTTCGAGTTTCAAGTTTGATAACTGCGTTTCAAGCCTCAAGATCCGCGCAAAACGCAGAACTTGAGACCTGAAACTTGGAACTTGAAACCAATTAACGGCTCGCGCGTCGCGGCCGAAATGAACGAGTGAAAACCGCTCGTGGCGTGGCACGCGCAAATGACTTGCCAGCAATCGCTTCGGTTTTTCTCCCTCCAAATCCGGGAACCACTACACGCGACACCGTCTGGCCAGTGAGCCGTTCAATTGCGCGCATGGATAGCTCGTCAACAGGTGTCACGATCGTAATCGCGCGTCCCGCATTTCCAGCTCGGCCTGTACGGCCTATGCGATGCACGTAATCTTCAGGTGCTGAAGGCACGTCGTAATTGATGACGTGGGAAACGGCATCAACATCCAATCCGCGCGCCGCAATGTCAGTCGCAACGAGCACTCTCGTGCGGCCATCGCGGAATCCACGCAGCGCTGCTTCTCGCTGGGGCTGCGTTCGATCAGAATGAATTCGATTAACGCTATGGTCGCGTGCGGAAAGAATGTGGGAAAGGCGTTCCGCGCCGCGCCTGGTGCGGGTAAACACCAGCACCCGCTCGAAACGCTCGCGCTCAAGCAAGTCGAGCAACAACGCCGTCTTTGATTCCTGTGCGACCGGGTAAGCGGTTTGCTCCACCATGATGGCGGCTTGTCCGCGCGGGCTGACTTCAATCAGCTTCGGTGCTTTCATGGTCGTGCGCGCCAGCTTTTCAATGTCTGAAGACATGGTCGCTGAGAACAGAAGTGTTTGCCGTTTTGCCGGCAGGGTTGAGAGAATGCGGCGAATCGCCGGCAAGAATCCCATGTCCAGCATGCGATCAGCTTCGTCAAGGACGAGAACTTCGACTGTTGAAAGACTGACTGCGCCGCGCTCCATTAGATCAAGAAGGCGTCCGGGCGTGGCAATCACGATCGTTGCGCCGCGTCGTAGATCTGAAATTTGGGTTCGCATGTTGGCGCCCCCGATTACCGTCACACCGCGGTTGATCTTGACGCGATTAAGCTCACCATAGTTCTTTTGAATCTGCGCCGCCAATTCGCGCGTTGGCGCGAGCACAAGAACACGAACGCCGGGTCTCGGCTTTCCAGTGATCTTCTGAATGATGGGAAGCAGAAATGCGGCTGTTTTGCCTGTGCCGGTTTCAGCACAGCCGATCAGATCCTGGCCGCTGAGGATCACAGGGATTCCCTGTTCTTGAATTGGTGTTGGTTCGGTGTATCCGAGAGACTCGCAACTCCGCACTTGTGCGTCGGCGAGTCCCAGTTGAGAAAAATTCATAAACTCCTTTTGTGCCCAGTCTAGTTCTGAGCGCGTCTTGTTTTGTGAAAGTAAGCCTCAGCTCACTTCCACGTCGTCTCTGTGCAACCTCCGTGTTCTCTGTGACTCGGTGGTGAAGACTTTTTTAGTAAGCCCTCAACCCAGAGGCACAGGGTTCACGGAGGACGCACTGAGAATTAGTTGTTAAAGAAGTAAGTCCTTACCATCTGAAAGAAGTAAGTCCTTACCACCTGGGCTCGCGATTGCCACCGCCACCGCCGCCGCCGTAGCCTCCGCCACCGCCGCGATTACCACCGTAACCACCGCCGCCACCGCGACCGCCACCAAAGCCACCCCGACCGCCGCCGCCGCCAGCACGATTCTCACGTGGTTTGGCTTCGTTGACGTTCAGCGCACGACCGTTGACTTCCTTGCCATTAAATTGCGCGATAGCTGCTTCGCCTTCTTCCTTGCTGGACATTTCGACGAAGCCGAAGCCGCGTGATCGTCCTGTGTCGCGGTCTTCCACGACGCTCGCTGATTCAACCGTGCCGGCTGCTGCAAAAAGCTCTTGCAGATCCTGGCTTGAGGTCGCAAACGCGAGATTTCCTACGTAAAGTTTCATAGACATGAAGATATACCTTTCCCCTGGGGGGATAAAAGAAGCTGCGAATCGGATTGGCTTCGGTCGAACGGTAGGAGCGAAGTGCCGGTTTTCGGATGCTCTAAAGAGCGGCTTCTGAAGTTGAAATCAGCCTGCTCTCGAACTATCCAAACGCCAGCGCTAACTATCTTTTGCGCGGGGCGCATCACCGTCGATGCGCGAGAGAAGGATTAACCGTACGTCACTATGCACTATTAAAGGGAAACTGGCAAGGCGGGGAAGAGCTCCTCATCTTTTTTCTCAGTTGACGACTTTCCGCTTAGCCAGCGCACTTGCGCGCCACGGCAGGGCATAAGTGCCCTTTCTAAACATCGAGCCAAACATCGAGAACCTGCGGTGCGCGACTACTTTCCGTTTAGCCAGCGCACTTGTGCGCCAGGGCGGGGGCACAAGTGCCCTTTTTAAACATCGAGAACCTGCGGTACGAGACTTTCCGTCCCGTCTGGATAAAGCATGTCGGCTTTTGATCGCCAAACAGCGGTAAGAGCCAGAGATGTAACCAACCGTCCCCATCACTATGCCCGGATCGGTGTGGATGCGGCGCGCAGGTTTCCATCGTTAGATTCGCACTACAGTATCTGAAAATTGATTATGAACGCGAGTTATGCCCCAACTCGAAAACCTGAAACTTGAAAACTTGAAACTACAAGCCGATGCGCCGCACGAGGTCGACGAAGCGCGGATCAGAGCGCAGGCTGTCGAATCTTGGATCCACTTTGAGGCGCACCAGTATAAGGTCGTTCGCTTTATCTGCCTTCTCGAGCCAGGCGAAGGCCTGATCTTTATCGCCGAGGGCCGCGTATATTATTGCGATCGAAGCGGGCGAAACATAGCGCTGCTTAGACATTTCCAGCAACTCAGCAAGATGCTTTTGCGCTTCCTCTCGCTTTCCAGCCAATGCATACGCGTGTGCGAGCGACGCGATCCCCAACGGTTTGCCTGCTGACAGATTGAGGACTTGCCTGAACTCGGCGATGGCTTGGTCATACTTCCCTTGTTGTTCATAAACGAGCCCGAGCCGGTGATGCGCGATGATAAAGTTCGGATCCATCTCCAGCGTCTTCCGTAATTGCTCGACGCTCTGATCGTACTGGCGCGCAATAAGGAGAATCCACCCCAGAGTCATGTTAATAGGAAGCGAGAGCGGGTCCAGCTCTTGCGCCCGTTTACTCTGTGCCAGCGCTTCGTCCATCCGCCCAGCTGACATTAAATAGACGGCATACCAGTGGTGAGCCAGCGGATAATTGGGATTGAGTTCAATGGCCCGTTTGAATTCGCGTTCAGCAGCCGGCCAATCGCGGTCGTAATAATATTTGACATGGGCTAGCGAAGCGTGAGCTTCGGCGAGCGTGTCATCGATTTCCAGAGCCTTGAGCGCGGCGGCCTTCGCTTTTGGCATCACCTCAGTTGGGGGAACTCCTCCGGTAACCGCGTCCTGGGCCCCCAGAAGGTTGTAGGCGTCAGCCAGGCCGCTGTAAGCCAGCGCGAAGGTAGGATCCTTTTCTATCGACTGCTGAAAATACTCGAGCGACTTCTGCATTCCCTGCTCAGTTCGTTTGTTCCAATAGAACCGTCCTTTTAGATAGAGCTGATACGCCTCGTTATTTTCGGTGTAGTGCTTCGCAAGTACCTTCTCGTTACCCGACACCTTGAGCTTCAATTTCTCGACAATCTCTCGCGCGATTTCGCGTTGCGTCACCAGCAAGTCCGACATTTTGCGGTCGTATTGTTCACCCCACAGCAGCTTGTTGTAACGAACATCCACGAGTTCGGCGCTGATTGTTAGCTGGTCGCCGCGTTGGACGATCCTTCCCGACAACACGACATTCACGCCCAGTTCCTGGCCGACTTTGATGGGATCGATCTCCTTGCCTTTGTAGCGAAACACTGTGCTGGTGGGACTGACTTTCAGGTTGGGTAACTGCGAAAGGCGATAGATGAGCGACTCCGCTAATCCATCGGAAAGATACTCAGTGTCCGTTTCAGGGCTTCGATTCTGGAAAGGCAGAACGGCGATTGACTCGATTGCGACATCGGTGTTACCAGCACGCAGATAAGCAATTAGGCCGACGGCGCCAAGGACCATCGCTATGACAGCAACGGCCGCGGCAAGTTTGTGGTGCTTGATTCCGGAGAAGATGTATTCCGCGCTGGAAGCTGCAGGCGCGGCGCTGGCCGGCGTCGTTGCTGCGACCGCACCAGACGCAGTCGCCGGTGTGCTCTGCCCGCTGCTAGTTGGCATCGTTGAGCCGGCGCTGCGAAACTCCGGTGGCACTGTGCGATCAATCTCAGCATTAACTTCGAGCTTGCGTTTCAAGTTGCGCAGATCGATGAGCAGGTCCTTCGCTGTCTGGTAGCGCTCCTCACGATCTTTCGTCAGCGCTTTGGTCACGATCCGCTCCAGTTCGGCGGGTACTTCATGCGTATAGCGCATCAGTGGCGCAGGCTCCTTCTGGAGAATTAGAGAAATGGTTTCGGTCGGAGTCTTGCCGGCGAACGGCAAGCTTCCCGTCACCATTTCGTAGACCACTGCGCCCAGACTCCACAGGTCGGTCCGCTCATCGACGTGAGTTCCTTTAGCCTGCTCTGGCGACATGTAATTCGCCGTGCCCATCACCGTGCCCGCGGCGGTGTTGACCATGGCCTTGGTCGGAGCTTGGGTATCGGTAGTCGAACCTTTTGGCTCGGTGAGTTTCGCAAGACCAAAATCGAGAAGCTTTATGTAGCCGTCGCGCCTGACCATGATGTTTTCAGGCTTGATGTCACGATGGATAATGCCTGCCGCGTGCGCCACCGCGAGCGCGCTAGCAGCCTGACTAGCGATCTTGAGAATCTCAACGAGCTTCATTCCAGCAGTGATGCGCTGGCGCAGTGTCTCTCCGTCGATGAACTCAGTCGCGATGAAAGGCGTGGTGCCCGTCGTGCCGATTTCATAGATGGTGAGAATGTGCGGATGATTCAAAGCGGAAGCCGCTTTCGCTTCCTGAATGAATCGCTGCAAGCGCTGCTGGTCCGACGCCAGAGCTTCAGGAAGAATTTTGATCGCCACTGTTCGATCCAATTCCGTATCAAGCGCCAGATACACTTCGCCCATCCCACCTTCTCCGAGCTGCGAGCGGATTTCGTAATGGCCGAGTTTTGTGCCGCCAGCAATCGTCATTTCTTTAAGTCCGCTGTCCAGTTGACGACCAGCGTGATCGGCGTAGAACTTCCCTCGGTGGACACGTTGATAAGGAATCGCTTGCCGTCGCGGGTCACGTCGTAGTGAGTGCCCGGGGAAGTCGCTGGATGCGCGTCGAATAGCGGTTGAGCATTGCCGATCTCCAAAGTGGATTCCTTACTGTTCACGTCCACCGCCATCAGTTTGCCATCAGATGCCAGGAAGAAAAGCTCTTTCCCATCGCCTCGCCATCGCGGTTCCGTGCCGCCGCCCCGCGATAGCTGCCGTTTGCCGCCCGGCCCAGGGAAGGGCGCAATGTACACTTGATTGCTGCCCGACTCGTCTGAGACATAGGCGATCCAGTGTCCGTCGGGAGAAAACTGGGCAAAGAATTCATTG
>JBHEMV010000061.1:0-231 GCA_046262375.1 Pyrinomonadaceae bacterium | reverse complement strand
TCGGCACGTTGCGCGACAACTCATTGAGCCAAATGTCTGTGCCCCCAACCTGAGGATCGAAAATGAGCACCGCAAGCTTCCGCCCCTCGGGTGAAAGCCGAGGATGACCATAAAATCCCGGCTCGCTTACCTGACCGATTTGCTTGCCGCTGCGGTCAAACCAGACAAGCTGCGTGTTACCTCTGGTAATGCCGCTCTGGAAAGCCAAAACCCCGTTCTTCGAGACTGAGA
>JBHEMV010000060.1:0-19902 GCA_046262375.1 Pyrinomonadaceae bacterium | reverse complement strand
GATCAACAGGGACATTACAAAGTAGAAGGCCTGCCGGCCGGAAACTACACCGTGGTGATATCGGCAAAAGGGTTTAATGACGGCCGAAAGGAATCTGTAAAGCTGGACGAAGCGGCAACTGTACCTATCGATATGCGATTGGAAATAGCTTCGGTAGAAGCAAATGTGACCGTTGCGGCCGGGGGAATGAAAGCGAATGCCGATCCTGTCTACCAACAACTGCGGCAACAGGGAAAAACAGACCAGGATTTTTCAGGAGCTTACGCTGCGGTCAATAATCTTATGCTCAACGAAGAGGGCGCGAAGTTCACCCTGCGAAGCGGCGAGATTTATTTTCTGGCGCCCGTAGAAGGTCGCTACACAGGGGCTGTCTTCATTGGCGATGGCGAGTTTAATTTAGAGCCTCCTACTGAGGTTGAAAAAAATAGTCTCAAGGTTTTTACCAAAGAGCCCTCCATAACCGAGCAGTTCTCCAGCCTGGTGCTGCGGTTTACTAACAAAACATTTGACGAAATAAAGAACTCAGCCAGTGCCAGGATGGGAACGAATGGACCGCAAATGGCTCGTGCTCGCGATATGTTTCGTGAGAATCAGACGCTTTTGCGGAGCCGGCTGCGAGACAACCACGAACTTCGTGCGCTCGCGGACATTTATGCTCCTGACCGTCCAGGATTCTTCACCGCTTTCATAAATGGCCGGCGCTTCAGCAAATTGGTTTATCACTTCAACCCGCTCGGAATACCGGAGGTTTCCCCCGAAGAAGTACTCCTTTTCAGCTACGGTGATACTGACGGGGGACTGTGGACCGCCTTCCACAGGATTGACGAATACCGGAAAGGGACGGCCAGCAACTCTGAGGACCACCGCGTAATAGATCTAACCCACCACGAAATTGAGGGCACCATAAAGGGAGCACATCTAACAGCCACGGATCGCATCACGTTTCGTTCCCTTCTTCCGGGAACACGCGTTGTGCTTCTCAATCTGTTCAGCACGCTTCGCGTTAGTCGCGTTCAGGACGAGC
This sequence comes from Pyrinomonadaceae bacterium, assembly GCA_046262375.1. GTDB lineage: Bacteria > Acidobacteriota > Blastocatellia > Pyrinomonadales > Pyrinomonadaceae > PSRF01. The sequence goes on along the minus strand of JBHEMV010000060.1, from coordinate 18,878 downwards.
AGGGAAAGGATCTTAACTTCATTCAAGAAGGAAAAGACGAGGACGCGGATTTCGGAATCATCATGCCTCAGCCTCTCGAAGCGGGGAAAACCTACACATTGACCGTGAAATACAACGGCGGAGACGCTTTGCGCGATTCAGGCGGAGGCAACTTTATTCTCATTCCGCGTTCAACCTGGTATCCGAATAATGCCGGCACTCAGTTTGGGGATCGGGCAATCTTCAATATGACTTTCCGCTATCCAAAAAACTATACCTTCGTTGGCACAGGCGCGCCCATCGCGCCCAACACCCAGGAGGGCGATCAGACGGTAACGAAGTGGTCCAGTGGCACGACCGAGCTCGCAGTCGCAGGGTTTAACTATGGAAAGTTTAAGAAGAAAGAGCTTGCCGACAAAGAAACAGGCTACAACATTGAGTTCTACGCTAATCAGGAGGTGCCCGACGAATTGAAGGCCATCCAATTGGAAATCGAGAGAGCTGAGCGCGAGGGCGCTGAAACCTTCACGACCCTTGGATCAATCTCGACAACGAAGATGGCTGACTCAGCGCTTGCTGACGCGCAGAATGCGACTCGGGTCTTCAATGCCTTCTTTGGGAAACTGCCCTATTCGCGAATTGCCATGACGCAACAACCTGCCGGTTTCTTTGGGCAGGCGTGGCCCACGCTGGTTTTTATGCCTTACACCGCCTTCATGGATACAACCCAACGAGCGCAGCTGTTGGGAACTCGTGGCGGAACAGATACTTTCTGGCGCTATGTCGGGCCTCACGAGGTCGCGCATCAGTGGTGGGGGCACACGGTAGGCTGGGATAGCTATCACGATCAATGGATGAGTGAAGGGTTCGCTGAATTCTCTGCTTCTTTGTACGTACAGTTTACCCGCAAAGACTTCAGCAAGTTCACAGACTTTTGGGAAAACCAGCGAAAACTTATTGTCGAAGCATCACCCGCCACCAAAGATCGCAAGGCCTATACGATTGGCCCGGTTACTCAGGGATATCGCCTTAACAATGCCAGGACGGGCGGCGTAGCGCGATTCCTGATTTATCCCAAAGGCGCCTACATACTCCACATGATACGTATGATGATGTTTGGCGCAAAAAGCGGGGGCGATGCTCGGTTTCAGGCAATGATGAAGGACTTTATCCAGACTCATTACAACAAAGACATATCGACTGAAGACTTCAAAAAGGCGGTCGAGAAACACATCACTCCGGAAATGGATTTGGCCAAAAACGGCAGCCTGGACTGGTTTTTTAATGAGTGGGTTTACGGAACCGAAATGCCGAGTTATCGTTTTGACTACCAAATTGGCAACGATAATACCCTTTCGGGGAAAATAACTCAGAGTGGCGTCTCAAACGATTTTGCGATGCTTGTTCCTCTGTATGCCGACTTCGGGAAAGGCTGGATCAAATTGGGCTCCGCTACCATGATTGGAAACACTTCTGTGGATATCTCAAACGTAAAGCTACCCATCGCGCCAAAACGAGTTGCGATATGTGCCTTGAATGACGTGCTTGCGGCGAGCATTGACAACGTAAAATAAAATAAGTCCTCTCCGCGCGCCTGCCGGGAATGACTGATCTGAGGCCTCTCTTCAATTTGAGATAGCCAGCACGGGTAACCACAAAATCTTGGGGAGTTCGGTCGGTTGTGCTACTATGCGCAGTATACAAGGCCCGGGGGCGATTCTTAACCGGTTAAATCTAGCGCGGGCGTCCATTCGTGGATATCCGGCCAGACTTTCGCAAGTGTCCCGACGGAGTTTGTTGCTCCTATGGAGAGCGGTCTTTGCTCGAACTCAAAAAGACCCCACAACTGCTGAGTCTTCTCGCGCCTCCAAGTGAACTGCACTCCGAGAAGACTTTGGAGCAGCCGTCTCTCCAAGACCCTTTTGATCCGGCCCTGCCCTTCGCTCGTTGGGTGGAAGATCTCAAGCCCAGCCCAAAACAAGTCGCATCCGAATCCGCGGAGACCCAGGAAGATAACTCTGATATCTACATCGGCTCGTTTCCCGGCTCGAATTGCGAAGTTACTTTTGAAGGAGTGTTGCATTTCGACGGTTATTCAATCGGAAATATACGTTCGCCGGCTGGGACATTGGTTTTAACAAAGCGTGGAAGAATCGAAGCTGATATCGATGTTGGCATTGCAGTTATCAATGGCTCGGTCACCGGAAACATTAATGCGGCCGAACGCGTCGTCCTGGACCGCGATGCCCGCGTGACGGGGCAGATCCACACCCGTTTGCTGACGGTTAGACTTGGTGCGGTTTTTGATGGGGATTGTTTGTTTGTACCGACGACGGAATCGCTAACTGAAAAACCGAAGGCAAAAAGTAAAGCAGCAGGTGCTTGAAAAGTCTGGAACGCGTCCGACTACGCAGAAAGTGCATGCTCAAGCGAGCAAGACTGACTCAATCCGAAACCAGCCTGGTTTTTCCTGATTACATTTTCATTACAAAGCTAGACACCGTGTGCTTTGTTTGTCTATGATGTGTTTCCGCTTTTTGGGCGGTTGACCACTCGGCACCGGCCTTCAAGCTGGATCATTCCAATAAAAATAAGGTACGCGCGTCTTTTTGTTACTTCTACCGTCCCGCTGGCTGTGACTTAATCCCCGCGGCCCTCTAACAACGGAGGTTACTATGCTTAGGATAGGAAAAAACCCAAAAGAGTCAGTGGACAAGGAAACTTCAACCGAAAAACAGGAAACGCCCCCTTATACCACGCCCAGAACGTTTAATTCGTATCAGGGAACAAATACTGAGGCCAAACCAATGACTGAAACTGCTCCCGCGACGAGTCGGGCTATGACTGAAAGCGAATCACTTGCGCGCGAAATCAAAGAGGGCAACCTAAGTGGCTTTGTTGGCGGCGGTACGGTAGTGACCGGTGAAGCCAACTTCAAGGCGATGATGCGTGTTGACGGACACCTATCCGGCCGGATCTCTTCCACCAGCGGAACACTGATCGTCGGCGCAAACGGTAAGGTAGACGCCAACATCGAAGTAGCCATCGCGATTGTGCATGGCACAGTGAATGGAGACATTATTGCCACACAGCGTCTTGAACTTGGCCGCGCAGCTAAACTAAATGGAAACATTCAGACTGCTTCACTGGTAATCGAGCCAGGCGCGATGTTCGAGGGTAGCTGCAAAATGCTCAAGAGCACGGGTGATAACAAAAACAAAACTAATGGTCGCATCGAGCAGCCGCTCGATACAACCGGCATGAAGTCGATGAACGCCGATGTGAGGGATAAGTCACCCGACCATGCCAACGTTTCAAGCGCAGCGATCTAAAGTTCATTGCTAACGTCAAGGTTCGGTTGGCGCTTCACCCTGAAACAGGGTGAGGCGCCTTTTGTATTTAGTTCCCCCATACTTGTTCAACAGACGATGCCTTGACACGAGCGGGCCGCCTGCCTGATACATAGAGAGAAATTTCCCCCTTTGGTACAAGTACTTAGAAAGGCTCGTCTTCCCCGGGGCTTGCTTAAACCTACAATGGACTCAAGCTACAAATTGATTTGCTTACTATTCCGCTGGAGTGTTTGTGGTCTGGCCGTTTGCTCACTTCCTTTTTCCACACTTCTCCTTTCATCGACGAAAATTTCGGCCCAAAGTCGCACGAGAACTTCGGCAATAGCCTCTTCGGGAGCTTCTATTCCCAAAAACGTAATGCTGCGAATTGTGCGAGCAGAAGACGAACGCCGTTGGGACAACGACTTGCGCAGCCTGCTTTCCGACAAGGTTCCTGACGTGCGAAGCCGTGCCGCGCTGGCAGCCGGGCGCATCGGCGGCGAGGATTCAGTAACCGATCTGATTGGTTTGCTGCGACAGGACAGCGATAACAATGTCCGGGCGATGGCCGCTTTCGCTCTCGGCGAAACTGAATCCGCCCTGGGTATTAACGCGCTACTTTCTTCTTTGAAAGAAACCAACGAGCCATTATTCAGGGCACGAGCCGTGGAAGCTCTAGGTAAGATTGCAGCAGCTTTGCCGAAGGAACTGGCAGCGCGCGCACCCGAGTTGGGCGAGGCAATACTCAAAGTCTTGAGCTTTGAAGACAAACGCCGGTCTGGTGCAGATCGTTTGACAGTTTTATTAGGACTGACCGCAGCGCTACGCGCCAAACCGGCCAATGCCGGACCCACTATCGCCCAATTCTTAAGTCACTCAGACCCACGTATTAGAGCAGACGCTGCCAACGCGCTTGCCCGGCTCCGCCTCAAAGATGGAAATGATCAACTGCGCGAGCTTCTCGTGAGCGATTCCGACCCGATCGTGCGTGCCAACGCAGCTCGAGTGCTTGGCGCAACCGAAGACAAACCTTCTTTCGACGCTTTGCTCGATCGGGCGCTAAAAGACACTGATTCCCGCGTGCGTGTGAGCGCAATTCGCGCGTTGGGCGCGTTGAAGGACAGTCGGGCGCGCAAGCCGTTGCTGGGTTACGGCGTGGGCATGCTCAACGAGAAACGCTTTTCAAGTACTAACGAGACGTTGGAATTAGCGACAACCATCGGGCGAATTCTACAAGGAACCGCAGATGATGAAGGTACGCAGTGGCTGCGGGACACACGCGAAAAAGTAGGCCCTACATCACCCGAGATAGAGGTTGCTTTAGTCAGAATCTCCGCCGGCAATTATTTGCTGGACCTGGCAAAGGGAGGGTCCGCAAAGCGACGAGCACAAGAAACCATGCTTACGGATTGGCGCGCGGCATCGAGTTTGGCGCAAGGGTTGGGTGAAATTGCGGCTTTGCCCGACACCACGAAAGACAAAAAATCGCTGAGCGCTCAGGCCGAAGACGTCCTGCTGGCGATGCTTAATTACCGAAACTCGGGGCTGACTATCAATACGCTGGTTCGTGTCCACTCTGAATATGCGGTTCCCGATGTGCTGCGCGCGTACGCAGCCTTCAAACCGAAGGACCTGGGCGACGTGTTGCGCAAATCTCTCAAGGAATTCGATGTGATTGTACGCGCGACTGCTGCTGAGTTGCTGGGCGAACTTGCGCCCGACCAAACGAACTCGCAGGCCCTTATTGAGGCCTTGCCCGTGGCCCTTAATGACAAAGAGTTGAACGATGCAGCGCTTGCGATTCTGGATTCGCTGTCTAAACAAAAGAGCACCACGGCTAATGAAGCCATCAAGTCTGCGCTCAATTCTGCTGATCATCTGATCCGTCGCAAAGCCGTTGCCCTTTTGAAAGCAAACGCCGGCGATTTTTCATCGCGGACCGGCACCATAGTGTCGCGTAACACGATTGCGGATTACGAGCGCGCGATCTCGCGAATTGGCAAACAGGTAAACGCCGTGGTCACGACTAGTAAGGGTGCGTTTACTATAGAATTGCTTCCCGATGAGGCGCCGCTCAATGTTGACAATTTTATCCAGCTCGCGAACCGTCGCTACTTTGCCGGTATTACATTTCATCGTGTTGTTCCAAACTTCGTAATTCAGGGTGGCGATCCGCGCGGTGAGGGAAATGGCGGGCCCGGTTATCAAATTCGTTGCGAGATAAACGACGTGCCTTACGAACGCGGCGCGGTGGGAATGGCGCTTTCGGGCAAAGACACGGGCGGGTCGCAATGGTTTGTGACTCATTCGCCTCAACCGCATCTTGACGGGGGCTACACAGTTTTTGGAAATGTTATCGCCGGAATGGATGTAGTGGATAATATCGTTCGCGGGGATGCCATTCGTTCTATTGTAGTAAGAGAAACTGCACGCAGCGCTTCATCGCGGCGCCGCTGAGAGCTTTTCCAGAATGATACAGAAAAAGGTTTTCCTTGTTTTCCGTCCCAGGGTTTCATGGTCAGCCATTCTTCTGCTGCTCGCCGGAGTGCTTGCCAGTGTTGCAACTGCAAACGCCCAGCAGCAAACCCCATCTTCCAAAGAGTCCTCTGCAAAAGAATCCACTCGCGAGCATTATCAGATTCAGTTAAAGCTCAATTTCGATGCGCGGTCTTACACAGGTTCCGAACGTGTGCGCTGGTTCAATCGCGGCGATCGTGCGACGTCCACCCTTTACTTTCATTTATATTCAAACCTTCGGTCAGATCAATCCCTGCCTTCAGGCGGTACAGGCCAACCGGGAGCAGAATCCGAAGAACCACGGATTGAAATTACTGAAGTTCGCTCGGCAACAAATCACACAGCGCTCATTTATTCAGTTGATGAAGAGGGTACGACTTTACGTGTAAACCTGCGCGATCAAGTCGCCTCAGGTCAATCAGCTGAAATTGTCATCGGATTCAAAGGCTACGTGCCTGAGGTTGATCCCGAGGAAACCGGACTGACTACGCACGTCGTGAAGCAGATTAGCGCCGCTCTGCGTGGTGAGAGAGAGATGCGCCGCCCGCGCGACATAAATTTCCGTTGTCGTGGTGTGATGCTCCTGGGGACTTTTTATCCGGTGCTGGCGGTACACGATGGCGACGAATGGATACGCAAACTTGAGCCCAGCGTCGGTGACATGATCTTTAACGAAGTTGCGGATTATGAGGTAAGCATAGAAGTCGCACCTGGAGTAGTGGTTTTCACTTCCGCCGGCGAAGACCAAAACAAGTCAACCAGCCAGAAGTCCACGGTCTTTTCTGCCCCCGCGTTGCGAGATTTTGCGATCATTGCCGGGCGCAACCTGCGTTCTGAACAAAAGGAAATTGAAGAGACTACTTTAAGATCTATTTTCAGTCCGGAACATGAACGCATTGGAAAACGTGTCCTGGCAATGGCTGAAGATTCGTTGAGAGTTTTCAGATCCAGGTTTGGGCCACTGCCCTTCAAAACAATCAATGTAGCGGAGGCGCCACTGGTTGCCGGTTTGGGTAGCACTGAGTTTGCCGGGCTTCAGGTTATAGCCAGTGCTTTCTATGTCGATTTTGATTCTCCGGCGGCGCGCAACCTTCCCGAGATCATTCGGGAGCAGCGCCCTTCGGTGGAAGAAAGTCTTGAGTGGAGTGTGGCCCATCTTATTGCCCATCAATGGTGGGGCTCGGCGGTAGGCAACGATCCCGCGCGCGAGCCGGTGCTGGATGAAGCGATGGCCAGTTGGTCGGCGTTGCTGTATTTCAAAGAAGTTTACGGCGACGAAAAAGCTGCTGCTGTGTTGGAGGATCAGCTGGAAGGAGTCTACCGCTTATATCGAACCTTCGGCGGTGAAGACATGGATGCGAACCGCCCGTCACGTGATTATCGAAACACATTTCAGTATGCCGCGGTGGTTACCACCAAAGGCGCGCTGCTATTTGTCCAGTTGCAGCGCCTCCTGGGCGATGAAAAACTGCTGGCGGCTTTTCGTAACTATTACCGGGCAAATCTTCTCGAGATCGCCGAACTAAATGACCTTCGAGGGGCACTTATCGCCGAAGCTCCTATTGAACAAAGACGAGCGGTAGCGCGTACGTTCAACCGTTGGCTTGCCAGTAAGCGCGGCGATGAAGACATCGCTAAGCCCGATCCGGAGCTGGCAACTTCTCTGGGACTGCCCGCCAAGCCCAGTCAGCAACGTGATGGTGGCGGCCGCAACGCTTTAAAACCTTTTGCACGCCTGGGAAAATTTTTCTGGCAACAGATTACTCGAATTCGATGAACCGATAGACAGGCATCTTACGTCCCCGAGTCTGTCCGAAAAAACGACAGACAAGAATCTGCTTTTACTAAAATGATGAAAGCTTATAAGCAGGAAGAACTCAAACGAACCAGGCACCTGCCGAACCAAACGAGACCAGTAGAGGTTGACGAAAGTCTCGAGCGGTTAAGTTGGTTGATGGATGACCTCATCCGAGTACCGGGACTCGGTTGGCGATTTGGGCTTGATTCAATCGTTGGTCTGGTCCCGGGCTTCGGTGATACCGCCACTTCGCTCGTATCTTTCTATATTCTGGTGTCAGCTGTTCGCTACGGCGTCCCGAAAGTAACGCTGCTGCGCATGGGCATGAATCTCGGTATTGACTATATTGTCGGGTCTATTCCGCTGGTTGGTGATCTCTTCGACGCCTGGTGGAAATCCAACCAGAAAAATGTTGCCCTCCTTAGCAAGCGGGCCACCGTTTCCGCAAGCGAAGCGCGTAAGGGGACGCTAAGCGACTGGTTATTTGTGGGATTAATAATTCTATTGCTGGCTGGTCTGGCAGTCGGAGCGGCCGTCCTGAGCGTTTATTTGCTACTTCTTATTGCACGCCAGTTTTCGCTGGCGCTTGGAACTTAGTAGCGGGGCGTCGCTAGATCGTGGGGTTGTGAATCGCGTAGTCAATGACCGCCCTTACGTAACTATCGAAAGGGGGACAGGCGACGCCGTGGGGTTCGAGCAACTGTCTGGCTTGGGCGGTGTCGTATGTCTGCTTCAAGAAGAAATAAGGAACTGCGGAATGGGGTAAATCAGTAATCCTCGGCGAGAGCGGAAGCTTGAGCGAAGTTTCAACTAAAGAAGCCGGTAGCGTAATGCGCGATCCTTTGCCCTCGATGCAACGCGCGATTGTGTTGAAGAGCTCGAGAGTGGTTAACGGGTCAGGATCGGCAAGCTGCACCGTCTTGCCAACAGAAAGCGACTCCCGTACGAGTGCAGACATCGCTTCCACCACAAAGTCCACCGGAACAAGATTCAAAGTGACCTCGCTGTTACCGATGTTAAAGGCAGAAAGAACAGAAGGCCATTTGAGGAGATAGCGGATCAAATAGTAAATACCATCATACTTGGCTGTTTGCCCTGTTTTTGAATCACCACAAACAACCGCGGGACGATGAATAGTAATTGGCAGTTCCGATTTCAACGTATCTACTTCTGTCTCCGCCAAGTATTTGGTTTCTTCGTAATAATTGCGAAAGCCCGCTTCATGTTGCAGCTCACGCTCGAAAATCACCCCGGTGCGTTTGCCGGCAACGTAGCATGTTGACACGTAATGGTAGTGGCGCAGACGGGTTAACGAACGGGCAAATCTATTAACGTTGCGTGTGCCCTCGAGATTTACCCGCAGGGCGAGGTCGCGAGCGACTGCCAGGTCGTAGACGGCGGCAAGGTGAAAGAGAATGGTCGACTCGGAGCGAGCGGTTTCCAAAGCGCCACCTGATAGACCGAGGTCAGGCTCTGTAATGTCTCCCTGCAAGACTGAAAAATCCGCAGCAGATTTTCCCGCTTGCTTCGCAATGCTCTTTAGTTCCTCCTTGGCCCGCTCTGCGAAGATTGGTTGTACGAGTAACAAAAACCGTCCGCCCTCGGTCGCCAGACGCCGCAAAAGCCGACCAGCGATAAAGCCGGGAAAGCCCGTGATAAACACCGTTTCGTCTGACGGCATCGTTAGTTTCAGGAAGGTTTGCTAAACGCAGGTAATTGAAAATTGTGACCGTCGTTGCGGCAGAAATTTAGCGTATTGTCGGAGTAAACCTGCTGACACTTAGGGCAACGCTTCATAATTCCTCAATCGTTTCTGTTGAGAAGTCGAAAACTACTTTTAATTCCGGTAGAGAGGCGCATCTGCTGGATCACTTACCATAACCGTAAATTGTAGGCGACAACGTGGCACGAGTATAATGTACTTCTTCTTACCAGATGCAATCCCGATTCAAGGAGAGAATGATGACTTCAGTTCGCTTCGTACGGCGTCGTGTGATTTTCGCACTTTTGATTGCTGTCATAACCGTTCTTCCGAGCTCCGCACAAAAGAGCGCGGACTGCACCGTCAAAGTGACATTGTTGCAAGTCAACGACGTCTATCAATTTGCTCCGGTCGATCAGGGGGCGCGGGGAGGAATTGCGCGACTCTTGACCTTGAAGGAAGAGATTCAGAAGCAGTCGCCAAATACTCTCTTCCTGCTTGCCGGAGATACGATTTCGCCCTCAGTCGAATCCATTACGTATAAGGGCGCTCAGATGATCGACGCTTGGAACACCGCCGGTCTCGACTACGCAACCTTTGGCAATCACGAGTTTGACTTTGGTCCGGATGTGCTGCGCGAGAGAATGAAGGAGTCCCGCTTCAAGTGGATCGTCGCCAACGTGATTGATAAAAAGACGGGTAGGCCATTCGGTGATGCCGCCCCTTTTATTATTCGGGAGTTTGATGGAGTGAAAGTTGGAATGTTCGGGCTCGTGTTGGAGGAAACCAGAGTTACATCGCGCCCGGGACCAGATGTCGATTTTTTGAATCCCTGCGAGACGGCACGGAAAACGGTGGCCGATATTCACGCTCGCGGGGTGAAGACAGTAATAGCGTTAACGCATCTCTCTATGACTGAAGACAAGGAGGTAGCGCGCTGTGCCGACATCGACGTGATCATTGGGGGTCACGAGCACACGCTGCTGGAGTCGGTGTCGGGCGGCGCGCCGATTTTCAAGATGACTGCTAACGCTCGCGACCTGGGACAAATAGATCTCAACATTTCAAAGACTACCGGGTCTGTCCAGAGTATTGATTGGAAGGTGACGCCGGTCACTCGGGAAACCAAAGAAGACGAACGATTTGCTTCACTCTATCAAAAATATGGGACGGTGCTGAAAGAGCTCTCCCAACTTGTAGGCAGCACCAGCGTACAGCTGGACGCCAGAAGCGGGGTGGGCCGCACCAGGGAAACGAACGTCGGAGATTTCATTGCCGATGCCTTCCGAGCAGCGACAGGAGCGGACGTTGCCCTGGTTAATGGCGGCATGATTCGCGCCGACGAGATAATTCATCCGGGCCCGCTAACGAGAAGAGAGGTACTGTCAATTCTTCCATTCAAAAACAAAGTAGTAAAATTGGAGCTTACTGGCGCGACGCTTCGCGAAGCGCTGGAGCACGGAGTCGCCCGGAGCGCGGAGGACGCCGAACCTGGCCGCTTTCCGCAAGTATCTGGTGTAAGGTTCACATTCGATGCGAGCAGGCCGCCAGGTTCGCGGATAGTAACCCTGGTTGTAAATGGTAAACCTCTGGATGAAAAGAAGAGGTACACGCTTGCCACCACTGACTATGTTGGAATCGAGGGTGGCGACGGGTACTCGATGTTTAAGCGAGCGCGAGTGGTCATCCCGCGAGAGCAAGGTGAGTTTGATTCCGACGTTATGCAAGCGGCGATCGTTTCCCGAAAGGTAATTGCCCCTGAAACTGACGGGCGCATCCAACGTTTGGACAAAGATCAAAAGCAGAAGACTGACTGCAATTAAATATATGATGAGTGACCAGGTTAACAAAGATGATGGTTCGCCGGCTGCGAAGTATGAAGCCAAGCAGCTTTTCCAGGAAGCCTACCAAGCCCAGTTGGCCGAGAACTTCGACGACGCGATCGAGCTTTATAAACGCTCTATCGAAACCTATCCGACCGCCGAGGCGCACACTTTCCTCGGCTGGGTTTATAGCTTCCAGGACCGCTATGACGAGGCGATTGAAGAGTGTTTGGAAGCAATTCGCGTCGATGAAACTCTGGGGAACCCCTACAACGACATTGGCAGTTATCTTTTAGCGAAAGGCGATTCTTACAGCAGCGTTCGCTGGTTCAAACGCGCGCTCTTCGCACCGCGTTATGAATCCTACGCGTTTCCTCATTTTAATCTCGGTCGCATCTACGAGACCCGTCGCAAGTACCTCGAAGCGGCCAGGCACTATGGCAAAGCGCTTGAACAACAACCCGGCTTCAGCGAAGCGGCCAGCGGATTGCACCGCATGCAAGCCCTACTTAACTAGTAAATCGTAAATCGTGAATCGTGAATAGTAGTAGACAGGCTGCAGCGGTTAACGATTCACGATTTACGATTCACGATTTACCATCCTTGATTTTTGTCTTCTGGCGCTTCTCATCCACGGCCACGTAAACGACTTCAGCTTCCGTAACTCTTACCTGCTCAGTCGATGCTCCCACGCGCTCGGCTTCAACGATGACGCGAACTGTTATCGACGTGGTTCCAATGCTCAAAGTTTCGGCGTAGAAGCTGACCAGATCTCCTACAAATACCGGTTTGTGGAAAATCACTTCGCGCATAGCTACAGTGACGAATCGATCCATGCGCGTATGCCGATGGGCTTCTATTGCTCCGGCCATGTCAATGTAACTGAGGATGATGCCGCCGAAGACCGTACCTTGAGAATTTGTATCACGCGGTAGCAGCGCAATTCGAATAGCTGGATCACGATAAGAGCTCATGACTTTATCCTTTAATTAGTGACAGTTCATCGAAAAAGACAAGATGGTTACCAGCAAAGAGGATTGGGATCCTCAAGTGACCTGGTCAAAGCGTGGAGTTAACTGGCGTCTTGCCCAGTCCTTAACTACCTGTTTCAGCTCGTCAAGATGGCCTTCAAAGAAATGGCCCGCTCCCTTGATGACTTTCAGCTCGACCGCTGAGTTACGTTGTTGGATTTTTCTTACTAGATTTTGCAGTGTCGCTACATCACCAAACTCGTCCCTTTCTCCATGCACAAACACGATGGGTTTCCGGCACGCCTCGAGAAACCCAAAATCGTATTTATCAACGGGTGTGCCTATGCTGATTATATGGCGGACGCGGTGGTCTGATATTCCCACTTCTACACCCATCCAGGCACCAAAGGAAAAACCACAAACCGTGATGGGAAGTTCCGGAAACGCCCCGCCAAGATATTGCAAGCCCGCGCGAACATCCTCGAGTTCGCCTCGTCCTTCGTCATGCTGGCCTGTGCTTTGGCCCACGCTGCGGAAGTTAATTCGGAGCGTAATCAATCCGGCATCGTTAAGAGCGCCGGCAGCCCGAAAAACGACCTTGTTGTGCATCGTGCCTCCGCCGAGCGGATGCGGATGAAGGACGAGAGCCACGCCGGTTGCAGAGGTTTCCTGCGGCTCTTTGAGGATCGCCTCAAGTCTGCCGTGTTCTACTGGAATGAAAAGATTGCCCGCTGGATACATTGAGCAGAAGCTAACACAAGTAAGCACAGCGGGATCAAGTTGCCTGAAGGGACCGGGTGTGTGCTTACGTTCTAGACGACCACGAATCTACAGAAGTTTGACTTCGAAAGCTTGAAAGTTTAGTTTTCAACCGTTTTGAACCATACACTCTCGGTTTCAATCTTCTCCGGGTCAGGTTGGTGATCCTGCAAGGGAGGACATATGGCACACGACAATCCACTGACTGAATCCGCCGAACCCTCAAGTGCCGGCTTCCCGGAATTGTCTGAGAGTTGGCGCATAATTGGCGAAACCGCTTCCGACGCGATAATCACCATCGACGCAACCAGTAAAATCCTCTTTGTTAATCGGGCTGCTGTAAATATTTTCGGCTACTCGTTGGAAGAAATGATCGGCACTGAACTAACCATGCTGATGCCGGAGTATTTACGACATCTCCATCGGGTGGGGTTGAAGCAATATGTTGAAACAGGCCAGAAGCATATTTCCTGGGATGCTACGGAACTGCCGGGACTTCACAAAAGCGGCAAAGAAATATCGCTGGAACTTTCTTTTGGGGAATTTCGAAGAAACGGTCAACGCTTTTTTACAGGCATCGCGCGAGACATTACCAAGCGAAAGCAGGACGAACGTCGGTTAGCACTACAACATGCAGTAACAGGCATTCTTGCGCACGCTGCATCGCTGCAAGAGGCTACGCCGAAAATTCTGGAAGAGGTTTGTAAGCGTTTGGGTTGGCAGGTAGCTGCATTCTGGTCTGTCGAATCTCGAAAAAACGAGGTGCACTGCGTAGCCAACTGGCGTCATCAAGCATCTGCCGATGTTGCGGAGTTTGAAAGAGTAAGCAGGCAGCGGCATTTTTCTCCTGGCGAAGGATTTCCGGGAAAAATTTGGATGAGCAAAGCCCCCATCTGGGTCGCCGACTTTGCATTTGATGAAAACTTTCCCCGCTCGTCGACTGCGGCGCGTGGAAATCTACATACAGCGTTTGGTTTCCCCGTCGTCTTAGGCGAGGAAGTTCTCGGAGTCATTGAACTTTTTAGTGAGGAGATTAGGGAACGTGATCCCGCCACACTTGAAACGCTGGCTGCTATAGGTAGCCAGATGGGTCAGTTTATAGAGCGCAAGAATGTCGACCAGGAACGCGTAAACGCGCTGGTCAGCGAGCACGAAGCCCGTCTTGAGGCGGAAGCCCTTTCGAAACATCTGGAGGCACTGCAAAGAATCACAGATGCCTCGCTTGCCCACGTGTCTGTAGATGATGTGCTTTCCGAATCTCTCAAGCGGATACGCGAGGTTTTGAGCGTCGATACCGTTGCCATCCTTTTACTACGCACCGAAGGCGATGAGCTCGTTGCGTGGGCTGCGCAAGGTTTGGAAGAAGAGGTTGAGCCAGGTCTCCGCATTCCTGTGGGCAGGGGTTTCGCCGGTAGAGTCGTGGCGCAAGGGGAGCCCATTATCATCGAAGATATAAGCCAGGCTGATGTTTATAACCCCCGCTTGCGCCAGAAAGGCATCAAGTCGTTGCTCGGGGTGCCACTCCTGGTCGCAGGCCGGCCCACTGGCGTACTGCAGGTAGGCACGTTGAAGTTCGCTCATTTCACAGATGATGATATACGGCTCTTGCAGCTAGCGGCGGATCGAATAGCGCTGGCAATTGAAAATGCTCGTCTCTACCAGGTAGAACGAAGCGCGCGAGCTGAAGCGGAAGGCGCGAATAGGGCTAAAGATGAGTTTCTAACTATTCTTTCACACGAACTCCGCACACCACTCACACCCATCATCGGTTGGGTTCACCTGATGCAGCACGGGATTCTTTCCGAGGCTGACGTCGCTAAGGCCTTGTCGGTCATTGATCGGAACGCCTACAGCCTCAAGCGGCTGATAAACGACTTGCTGGATATGTCGGCGATTTTGAGTGGCAAGATGCAGATTGAAGCAACCCACGTCTCAATCGCTGCCGTTTTGGAAGAATCTGTGGAGACCATGCGTTCTTATGCACGCGACTCAAGGGTTACTCTCCAACTGCAAATTGCCGATGAAGCGGCGTCTCTAATAATTAATGGTGATCACAATCGTCTCAACCAAACCTTCTGCAACGTTCTCCATAACGCAATAAAATTTTCGTCAGCAGGCGAATCGGTAAAAATCACATGTACGACGAGCGAATCTGTAGTGATCATCAGGATTGAGGATCAAGGCGAGGGAATACCCGTTAACTTTTTGCCCCTCGTTTTTGAGCGCTTTCGGCAGGCTGATGCCTCTCGCACTCGTGTCTATGGCGGTTTGGGTTTGGGTCTCGCATTAGTAAGGAGTTTCGTGGAAGCTCACCGCGGAACTATAGAGGCGACAAGCGATGGGGAAGGTAAAGGAAGCGTTTTCACAATCAGGCTGCCGCGCGAATTCGCCCCGGAAAAGAGGTTAGAACGGAAGGAATTCAAACCTGATCATGAAAATGATAATTTCCACCCACGTATCCTAATTGTCGAAGATCAGCTTGACACACTCGAATTGTTAGGGACCAATTTTCGATCTCGAGGTTATGAGACATTCCTCTGTAATTCCGCGGCACAAGCGCTGCAAACTGCCGACCGCGAACATTTTGACATAATAATTTCCGATATTGCTATGCCGTCAACGGATGGCCTGCAACTAATCCGGGATCTGCGTAAGAGAAGAGGTTTAGAAAGCACTCCTGCTATTGCGCTTTCTGGATACGCCTCTCAAAAGGATGCCGATATTGCAATTTCTGCCGGATTCAATTTACATCTTTCGAAGCCCATAGATCCGGCTGAGCTTGCCGCTGCTGTCGAGAGTCTTTTAGTTGCGCGAGTCAAACAGGAGGGCCAGGAGAATCCCTAGACAGGAATTCTTCTTTCGGCTACATTAAGTCCCCCCTCAGCTTTGAAGGCGGAAACATTTGATCTGTTTAATGGTGGAAGGTCTCAATGATACATTCAAACCATACATCATCTCCCTTTTCCGATCCCTGGACACCTATTCAACTATCGAGTCAATTTTTACCCTCAAGAGGACCCCAGTTCGCGTCGCATTCTCCGGGTAAACAGTCGTCGGTTGGAGATTCTGAAAAGAAGGGTTGGGCCCTGGTTGTAGATGACGTCTCTGACGTTACGGAGATGCTATCGGTCCTTTTAACGCATGCAGGGTATGAAGTGTCCACTGCTTCTTGCGCTCAAGATGCGATCGCCTTAGCACGTGAGCACCATTTTGATGTGATCATTTCCGACATTGGCATGCCCGACATGAATGGCTACGAACTTGCCGAAGCACTGAGATCGCTTCCGGGTTACGAGACAGTGCCGATGGTTGCGGTTACCGGCTATTCGATGTTTGACGATCGCACTCGATCGCTTACTGCCGGGTTTAATGAGCATGTGACCAAGCCAATCAATCCGCGTGCCTTCCTCGATCTTATCGAACAACTGTGATTCAGCAGCTGGGACAGAGCCGGCGGAGCCGCTGCGTAGGGAGCGCTTGTCGCAAAACAGTTGGCCGGTAATGAAAACCTCGCCTCATCTTCCTGCGATTCTTAAATCTGATTCTGCATTGCGCGTCGTTCAACTCTGCGCCGGCGCCGTTGCAATCGGCCTCATTTTCTGGAAACTTCAATTCTCAACTGAGGCAATCTGTTGTGGTGATTATGATGGTTATTATCACATCAAATGGAGTCGCATGCTCTGGGAATCTCTGCGCAACCGGAGTTTCCCTCCAATATTCACCTGGCTGCCTCTCACCACTCTTGACCCAAAAAACTATGTAGATCATCACCTGCTGTTCCACTTTTTCCAGATGCCATTCACCTTGTCAGGTGACCCTAGACTAGGCGCAAAAGTTTCTTCGGTAATCCTGGCAACCGCGGCAGTTTTTTCCTGTTACTGGCTTTTGGCTCGCTATCGGTTGCGCTACTCCTTCATTTGGCTTTTGGCGCTGCTCGCCTGTTCGGCGCCATTTCTCTACCGGATCAACATGGCAAAGGCGCCGCCATTCGCCATCATCTATCTCATAGTCGGAATTTATCTGCTGTTCAGAAAAAAATATTGGCCGCTTGTTCCGCTTGGTTTTATCTTCGCTTTGACCTACGACATGTTTATCTTGCTGATTCTGGCGGCTATTATCTGGACGGCTGTCATTGGCTGGACCGAGCGTCGACTTGAATGGCGGCCTGTTGTATGGGTCATGATGGGAACAGTCTCAGGGTTAATTATCAACCCATACTTCCCAACCAATCTTTTCCTTTTCTACGAACACTTAAAAATAAAAATGACGCCTTCCGACTTTTCAACAAAAGTCGGGAAGGAATGGTATCCCTACGACTCGTGGGAATTCATGGTCAACTCTATTGTGGCTTGCGTGGCCATGATCGTCGGCTATGTGAGCTTTGATCCATCAGATCGAAAACGATCCCACCACTCATTGTTTTTCCTGATCTTTGCCACAGCCTTAATGATTATGGCCGCGCGCTGGAGGCGGATCGCTGAGTACTGGCCGCCCTTCGCTGTGCTTTTTTCTGCCTTTGCGCTCCAACCCTGGTTGCAGGGCGCCCGTTCGTCACTTACCGGGCTACCGACAGACATGCTCGACGAGTTACAACCGTATCTCGACAGGTCTGAATCCGCGTCCTTAACAAAGGAAGACGAAACCAGAGCACTTTGGCAAACTGTGGGCATTGCTTTTGTAGCCGTTTTCCTTGGAATAGTTCTTTTTTTTAATCTTCGAGCCACGTTTAAAGACATTGCTTCGAGTGACCCACATGATTATTTTCGTGCTGGAGCCGAATGGATGCGCTCGAATGTGCCGGCGGGACAAAGGGTGTTCAATACGGACTGGGACGACTTCCCTCGATTATTTTATTATGACCCCAGCCACAGTTATATATCCGGACTCGATCCCACGTATATCTATGATCGGGATCCTGAATTGTCTAAACTTTACGATCGCATCACACTTGGGGAAGAACCGGATCCTGGGCCATTGATTCGCGATCGATTTGGCGCCGGCTATGTGTTCACAGATAATGCTCATGAGGAGTTTTTTGATAACGCAAAGACAAGCGGCTGGTTTGAAATAGTGTATGAAGACCGTGAATGCACGATCTTCCGCATACGCGATGAGAAGGTTGAACAACAACCCGAGGAGCAGGAGACTAATGAAGGCGGAAATGAGGAGCCCCAGAACGACAACAATCCGTAGTTGCAAAGCGCGAATTCTTAACCAAAGCTGTTTTAATTTAATATCAAACTGACATGCCACGCAAAATTCTGACTCCAGTGCTGGTAATTTTAGCGCTGCTTCTTGCCGCGCTTCTTTTAAGTTCATGCAGCGGCGGCAACACAAACAAATCCTCTTCTTCCAGTAACTCGACGGCACAATCGTCACCCAGTCCCGGCAAGACGGGTTTCGAGGCTGACCTGGATTATGTCCGCAAGGGTCAATATAACTATGTTTTAGTTTTTTCCCGAAAGGACGGCAAGCCGCTCGACAAAGATGACGGTGCCTATCTGAGGACCAATGCGCCCCAGGTAGTTGATTGGGTAACTACCGAGCAGGGCAAGAAGGTGATCGCCGGAACGAACTTTGACATGGAAAAGGGGAGCTTTAATCTGCTCAAGAAGCGGTTTATTGTTGAGGATTACACGAGCAAGTAAATACGTGGGCAGAAGGCAGTAGGCAGTAGGCAGAAGGCAGAGAGAACAAGTACTGATTCTCTGCCTACTGCCTACTGCCTTCTACTTTCTGCTTTCTGCTTTCTGCCTACTGCCTACTGCGTTCTGCCTACTGCCTTCATCCCTCCGCCTACTTCACTTCGCTGGCGGATTCTTTGCAAAGTCTCCAGCCTTGATGATTGTGATTTTTGAAGGATCGATGTGCCGGGCCATCGCGGCGTTGATTTGCTCGGGCGTGAGTGCCCGGAGCTTGGTGTCGAGATCCGCGTCCCACAGAAGAGTACGGCCGAGGAAAAGGTAGCTGTTCAAACGGCTTGCCAACTCGTTGTCC